>JAEYQZ010000083.1 GCA_023409695.1 Methanobacteriota archaeon
GACCAGTACAACTGGGGCATGACCAATAAAAATTTGATTATGGGCTGCTTCGACAAGTTTCATCTTTGTTTCCTTATCTTTAACAATTTTAAAACGCCATGGCTGTGCATTGCAGCCGGAAGGCGCGAGTCTTGCGGCTTCTATTAATTCAATTATATGCTCTTCTGGAATAGATTTATCTTTGAATTTTCGGATGCTCCGTCGATTTTCGATAGCTTCTTTGGTTGTTAGCATGTTCTTCCTCAGATTTAGTTACTTATTATTTAATTCATCTTTAATTTTCCTATTTTTAGCTAAAGTAGTTTTTAAAAGTTCATCGAAAGTATTTGGCAGTTCTTTTTCCAGTATCTTAACGCCTTCTTCTGTAATGCCTCCTTTTGTGGCCACTCGTGAAATTACTTCTTCAAATCCTATATTTCCTTCATGAAGAAGCTTTGCAGTCCCATAAAGAGTTTTTATAACCATATCTTTAACTTCTTCTTCTGTAAAATTACTATTTTTAGCACCTGCTTCAGCAAATTTCATGAAGATCTCTGCAATGAATGCAGGGGCACAGCTTGTTAAGTCAGATCCTGCTTCAAAATTTTCTTCTTCAACAATTTTTACATCACTGATTGAGCTGAAAAGATTATTTACAAAATCTGCATCTTCTTCAGTCACTTTTTCATCGTGACAGATAAGAGAAACACCTTCATTAACTTTAGAGGTTAAACTAGGGATAACTTTGGTAATTTTCCCGGGAAATGCACTTTTAACATTATCTATGGTCAAAGCAGCTGCAATGTAGATAATATGAGAATCTCCTGAAAGTTCATCCTTCATTTCTTTAATTACTTCTTTTACTGCAGAAGTGCCTACAAAAATGAATATTTTATGGCATTTCTCTGCTAAATATGCATTGTTATCTGTAATTTCAATTTCAGTGTATTCTCTTTTAATATCGCCCAGTTTGCTCTTTGTTCTATTTGAAACAATAATCTCATCAGGTTTTACAACCTTGGAAGATAGAAAACCTTCTATGATCATGCTTCCCATACTTCCATAACCTATAAATCCAATTTTAGTCATTAAATTTCCTCTTCTAATATTTAATTGAGTAGTTCTATAAATTTATTTTCTCTAAATATACTAAATTTAAGTTTTCAGTTAATTTTTCAGTTTTAAATTCTTTGTAACCAAGCTTTTGATATAATTTTAGATTTTTCCCGCTTTTATGACCTGTAATAAGCTCAAATTTTTCACAATCCTTGAAAATTCTCTCTATTTCTTTCATTAACCTGGTTCCAATCCCTTGATTTTGAAATCCTGGGTGAACAATGAGTTTTCCAATGTAGCATGTTTCAGGATCGATTAATACTGCTCTTACTGAGCCAATTATCTTTTCATTCTCAACTACCTTGAGGAATACATGGTTTTCAAATTCTTCTTCTACCTCTTTTAGTGTTTGAACTAGAGGGGGAATACTGAAATCTTCATAAAGCTCAGCTTCGCTTTTATATGTCAGTTTCTGTAATAGGAGTATTTCTTCTAGATCTGAAAATTCAGCTTTCTTAATTATCATTTTAACCAACTTTACTCATGAATTTAAAGTTAATAATGGATTCAATGTATTAAAAAATCGATAATAATCGGGCAATTAATTAACTGTACTTTACTATTTAAAATGAATTATATAGAATTTATTAAAAATTCTCCAAATTCTATAAATATTTTAGTTGAGTTAAAATTCGTCCCATATTTTAAAATTATTATTTTATGGAGTAATTAATAATTTTAATTATTTTAAAATATAGCAAAATAAGTAGTATATTTTTTATTTCATCTGCCCTAAGATCTGAGCTTTTTATTGATAATCCTATCTAAATTACTATGATTTGCAGAACTCAATTTTAAGTCAATTATAAATAATAAAATTATGCTGTTAATATGTGTTTAAGTGTATCTTTTAGCCTTATTTGGAACAAATAATTATTTTATAGATATTAAATTTTATATCAATATTATTTAATCGTTTATTTTCTTTTATTCATGATTTAAATTGGGGATACGTCTGCGAATTTTGACATTTATTAAAATAAAAAATCTTTTAATATTCCATTTTACATAATTTAAATGATTTTAGATGATTTTTTGCACAAAATACTCTTTTTTAAGCAAATTTGGGCTTATATTGTAAAAATTATAACGTTTATATGTGACGAATAATAATATATTATAGTGTAGTAATACAAAATTTAGAAAATTTATTAAATGGAGTTAGTGACATATGTCGGATACAACAATTTTGATTGTTGAAGATGAAGCCATGACTGCGATGAATCTCCAAAATTGGTTTGAGTTTTGGGGATATAATGCCCCTCTCATAGCATGCTCCGAAAAAACAGCTCTTAAAAAAGTTCAGGAAATGAAAGTGGACTTAGTACTCATAAACATAGAACTTGAAAATATAAATGGCAGAATAAATTTTGCTAAAAAGATAGCTGATAATTTTGATACAGCAATTGTATATATAACTCCCTATTTCAATATTGAAATTATGCAGCATATACGGGCTACAAGACCATATGGATATATATTTAAACCCCTTGAAGAAAATCAATTAAAATACACGGTTGAAAACGCTCTTTACAAAAGGAAAATATATAAAAGGTTTATTGCAAGTAAATAAAAATAATCATTTTTTT
>JAEYQZ010000147.1 GCA_023409695.1 Methanobacteriota archaeon
ATATTCTAATAAATGCCTCGCATGAGCTGAATGAGCTGCCGCACCAATACAACAAGCTAAAAGTACAATTCTAGCCTGTTGAGCTTCAATATCTATTCCACAAGCTCCTTTCTTACCTGCGGTTAAATCACATTTTCCGTAGGTACATAAACAGCACATATCACAGAAAGGTGCATAAAATGGTTCATATTTTTCCAGTAATTTCATGTCCCATGATCTTAAAGCAGTGACATCAGGCTTAGGAGTAGGCCCTACTGATTCAGAGGGTGTATCCGCTCCCTTTTTATCAACTATTTCACCAATTGAGACTTTGAAATTTTTTGACTTCCAAAAGTCATTTTTGAATTCTTTAGGTTTGTTTTTCGGTGTCACAGTAATCACCAAATTAGTAATGATTTATAATGATAGTTTAGATAGGGTTCCACCATTATATAAAGTTTGCTTCAATTATTAATGATTTATAATGATATTTTAAAGTAGAGCATCACCTTATATAAATTTTATCCTTATTTTTCAAAAAATGAGTTACTTTGTAATACCAGAATTACACTAATATAACCTGATTTATTGATTTTTAATTTTCATATCCTTATATTGATGATTATTTTAACTTAAAACCAATTCAGTATCGTTTTTCTAAAATCCAATATTTTTTTATTATTTATTATCATTTACTTATTATAATATGAATTTCCCTTAATTTTAAAACACCTAAAAAAAACGTTATATTAAATAATTCCCTATTTTTTTAGCCGTATACTCCATAAAAAAATAAAAATTAAATTTAAAGTTTTAAAATAATATATTAAAAAATTAAGAATAAAATAAAGCGCATATATCACTTTTTGTCTATCTTCTGTATTTTGATTATTACAATATATAATTATCATTCACATAAGCTCACATGTATGTGAATTTTTTTTTCAACTATATCCAAAAATAATTTATATAATAAACTCTATTTACAAAATTAGTTCATAGTTCAAGCCTTTGTTATCTAAAATTAATTATTACTATTTCTACCAAAAATCCCTTTTTAGTAGTACTTTTTTTATTACATTTTTTACTAAAATCGGCAAATAAGTAATACTTACGAAAACGTTTATATTATAAAAAATAGAACTTATTTTTGTAAAAATCAAGGAGATTCAATAGTATGCATATACCCAACATTATACCATTGTGGCAGTGTGCTATATATTTAGTCATATTTTTTATTGCATTGTTTTTCTCCCAGAGATGGGCTAGAGATAATCTTGATGAAAGATCAGTTCCGTTAATGGCAGTCTTAGCTGCAGGTATATTCGTTATAATGACCTTAAATATCCCACTACCTCTTGGAATTAGTGGACACGTTGTAGGGGCTGCAATGATAGCCATTATATTTGGTGCTGTAGAACCCGCAATTATAATATTTGCACTGGTACTGCTTGCAGAAGCATTGGCCATCGGAGATGGCGGAATAACAGTCATAGGCGCTAACTTACTCAATATGGGAATCATAGGTGGATTTGTAGGTCTTTATGGGTTTAAAGCCCTTAAAAAGCCATTAGGCAAAATACCTGCCATAGCTATAGCCTCGTGGAGTGCCATAGTACTGTCAGCTGTTGCAACGGCAGTAGAATTATGGTTTGCAGGAGTTTTCCCGCTTCAATCAGGTGTCATGCTAATGGGCATATATCACATGTTCATAGGTATCATTGAAGCTGTTATAACTGTAGTTGTAATCCTTGCCCTTGAAAGTGTAAGGCCCGATTTATTATCATGGTCTAATGAAGATGAAGCTCAATCTGAACCCGCGAAAGCTCCATCAGGAAATAGAAAAAGAAATATCTTTATAGCATTAACCGTTGTAGTATTAATTGGTGTTTTATCACCATTTGTAGCTTCAAGCAATCCAGATGGGCTGCAAAAATCTATGGAACAGTTAAGTTCTAATGTCCAGGAACAAAATTACTATTCTCCACCTATGGCAGATTATACTATTCCAGGGTTTGAGAACAATCCTTTAGGGGGAGTACTGGCATTACTTCTAGGTATTTCAGTGGTTGCAGTAGTTGCATATATAATTGCAAGGATTCTTAAAAAGAGAAATCCACCAGAAGAAGTATCAGAATAAAAATCTAAAAATAGGAGGTAATTTATGAGCATAGGATCAGTTATGGACCTTGAAAGGGAAACCATGAAAGAAAGTTTTCTCCATTTGTTAGACGGAAGAATCAAACTAATAATTTCCCTGTTCATCATAGTTTACGCCGTATATACCTCCGAGCTACTGGTTTTAGCTATAATGGAAATTTATTTACTATTACTTATTTATTTATCTCAAATTTCATTTAAAACAGCATTAAAAAGGATTATGCTACTTTTACCCTTCGGAGGGTTTATTGTCATTTTCCAGCCATTTATTCAGCCAGGTGCTGTAATATACACTTTACCTTTAGGCCTGCATGTTACTTATCAAGGCTTAATATTTGGAATGCTATTACTTTTCAGACTCGTAGTAACTTTAACTGCTATAGTACTCTTATCTTCCATAAGTCCAATGCAAGAAGTAGTACAATCTTTCCGAAAGCTTGGTATGCCTAAAGAATTCGCCATGATATTCAGTCTCATGATTAGATTCCTGTTTCTGTTTTATGAGGAACTTCAAAAAATAAGACATGCTCAATCTACCAGAAACTTCGATATATTCAGCAAAAAAACTGCTTACATGTGGAGAATGAAACAAATTGGTTATACTATAATGATGATGTTTCTAAGGGCTTATGAACGTGGTGAAACAGTTTACCTGAGCATGGTAAGCAGAGGATACTCAGATAAATCCCAGCTCTACAATGAAGGGAATAAGAAAATAGGTTCAAAAGAGTATATATTTATAGGAACAACAGTGGCATTGGTAGTATGCCTTGAAATTGCTCATTATTTTTTAATTTTGTAGATATTATTTAATCATTTATTTTTAAATAACGGAAATACATGAAATATCAGTACTTTCAATTTCAAATTAACCTTTAATTTTATAAAAAAATGTTAATTTCTTCCTAACTCAAAATAAGTAAAAAAAAGTTGAGTTATACTTGTGGTTCAAGCCTTTTAATCATAAACGCTAAAAACCCAACGACCATTGGGAAAAGGAACAAGTATAAAATTAAAAGCGCCACTGGAGGGAAGGGTGATTTACCCATAACAGTTGATGCTGCAATCAACATGATCATAAGAATAACAGGCCCAAGTATAGCAACAAACATGTAAATCATAGTAAATGAATTTAATTTCTGAGCGTAATCCTTCAGTTTCATTCTCATTTCATAGGCCACATCTTCTGCTATAACATTGAGTGTCCTTGAAAGATCCCCACCACTTGATAATGTCCTGGTTATCTGATGAACTGCTCTTTTCATTCCATCAGAGTCTATCCGTTCACTCATATCCAGTAATGCATTTTCTGTTGTTTCTCCATACCTAATTTCTTCCAACGTTCGTGCAAATTCTTCAGAAAGTGGGCCGTATCCAGATAAGGCCACAGATCTCATACTTTCATGAAGACCAAGTCCTGCACGAAGTTCAGTTGCCATCTGCCTTAAAGCATATGGAAGTTCTCTTGATGCTTCATTTGATTTTTTCCCTTTCTGCAGTTTAGGCAGGAAAATGATCATAACTGACATTAAAAATATTAGCAATCCAAATACAATACCTATCTCGATTCCAAATCCGAGAACAGTCATTATAATCATAACTAAAACAAATGATACTGCGCCCATTCCCATAATTAATTTAGGGTCTAAACCTTCCTTTTCTTCTTCTTTAAGAAGTTCTTCAAGTGATGCCTTCTGATATGCATCCCTTTGGGACTTATCTTCTTCAGATTTATCCCCTCTTTCATATTTTTTATCGATGAGTTCCTTAAACATCTGAATCTCATCTTTATCCATCTTCATTCGTTCTACGACAGGGGGAGAATCCTTGTTCACGGATCCAAGTCCCCTAGATTTAAGACTTCGAGATCCAAGTCCAGATCGGGACTTTGCTCTCATATCATTTAACTTACTTACAGGTACCTGTACGCCCTCTCCTACTTTTTTACTTGAATCAATCGTAGCTCCGCCAAGCATGTCAAAGATTTTTTTAAGGCCATCAAAAGCCATTCTATCACCACATCACCATTATCTATAATATCTTATCTAAAACTTCATCAGGGTCTTTATAATAATCACTGATCCAGTCTCCAACTTCCTTGATGGATCTAATATTGTTATCTCCCATGTACTCCAGTACTAACCTTCTCTTTTCAATTTCCTCTTCAATTTCAGTGATGGTTATTCCTCGAAGTTCAGCCATTTCCCTGAGTGTCTGACTTGCAATACCAACGTATTCTACTTTATCAACCATATTGTTCCATTCAAATACTCTGTTTAGCTGTACGTTACCTTCTTCCATACCTACAACTTCTGCAACTTCAGTTATTCTCCTTATAGACCCTCCTTCAGGCCTATACATCCTATTTTGCATTATTATAAAGTCTAAAGCAGGTATCATAATGTTTGGAACGTTCATTGGAGGATTTATAAGCCTTGTTATTGTTTCACGTGCAGTGTTTGCGTGAAGTGTACCAAATCCAGAGTGCCCAGTGTTTAAAGCCGTGAAAAGAGTGATTGCTTCACCACCCCTTACTTCCCCTACAATTACCCTGTCTGGCCTCTGCCTGAGGGAGTTTTTGACCAGGTGATCCATATTGAGTTCCCCTTTTCCCTCAATGTTAGGTGGACGGGTTTCCATACGCAAAACGTGGGCGTGAGGTAGCTGCAGCTCCAAAGTATCTTCTATAGTAATTATTCTTTCACGAGGAGGAGTAAATGAAGTTACTGTATTCAAGGTTGTGGTTTTACCAGAACCAGTACCTCCAGCTATAATTGCATTACATGGTTTAACTCCAAGCCCATCAACACAAACCCATAAAAATCCTGCTAAATGAGAAGACATTGTTTTAAAATTAATTAAGTCAATGACAGTTAACGGATCTTTACGGAATTTTCGTATAGTGAGTGAAGAACCATCTGCAGATACTGGAGGAATGGTTGCATTTACCCTTGAACCATCATTCAACCTTGCATCCAGGATAGGTGTTTGCTGGTCTATTCTACGGTTTACTTGCCTCGCAATAACATCTATAATCGCTTTAATATCAGTATCATCATCAAAAATAACATTTGTCTGCATCATTCCCAGTTTTCGGTGGTAGACAAATACAGGATTACCTGTTCCAATTACCATTATCTCTTCGAGATCATCGTCTTTAATCATAGGATCCAGTTCACCATAACCAAGCATTTCCTGGGATATTTGTGCTGCAAGCTTATCCGTGTCCCTTACTCCCTTCATTTTCAGAAATTCTTTAACTTCACCTGCAAATGAAGATTCATCAACTTGGAAGTTGTCTCCTTGAGAAACAGCGACTTCAACCAGTTTTTCACGAATTTCATTAAGCAACTGTCTTTCTCTTTCAGTAAACTTAGGAACAGATACATTATAAAGAGGAATTAACCCATCTTCTATTATTTCCGCCTTTATTCCATGAGATGTTTTTTTCATCTTTTTTGGGCGTCTTTTCGGCTTTTCAGCACTTTTTACAGGCTTTTCATCTATTTTCCGAGATATAGGCTTATCTGCAGATCCACCCATAATATTATCTAGTTTAAACCCATCATCATCGTCATCAAAAAAAGATCCTCTTTTTTGTTCAGATTTATCCTCTGCATATTCTGATCTTTCAAAGTCATGCCTTTCAGATCTTTCTTCTGTATATTCTGATCTTCCCTCTAAATCTTCTTGCCTTTCTTGTTCATATTCGGGCTGCATTGGTTCATATTCTTGTTCTTTAACTGGTTCTTCGACTACTTCATTCTCCCGTTCATCTCTGTTTCCAGTTAAATCATCACTGGAACCAAATTCTCCTAAAAGATCCCTGAGTATTTCTTTCCGCTTATTTTTCATATGCCTCACGATACCCTATAGCTACGTATTTATATAGCCTATCCAATATTTAAGTATATGGAAACACAGTGTAGGTGTGGGGAAGCATGTATACAACCCTCTTCAACAGTTTTAAAAGATATTGAATCATTCTACAAGCCATGTGTCATCTGTAAAACATGGAACTTAAAGAAATTTTCACCATTAGCCCGTCAAATCGATATAGACAAAATTAATACAACTTTTGGACTTTGTGATTGCGGCAAGAGACACCTTGATCTTGTAATTGCACATGTTATGAAAATAATGATTGATGAGGGAATAAAAGATGAAAGATCAACACTACGAGATACATGCATTCCAATTATAACTCCAGCATATCCCTTAAATTCTGCCCCATATCTACAAGAAAATTCTCTGGTAATATTATCAGATGAAATAAATGAAAAATGCGCTCAAAGGGTAGTAAACGAAGTCCGTGAAGTCAAAGGAGTCCTCAAGGGCAATATAAGAGAAACTGCAGGAATAAAAGACTCTGATCTCAGTCCAAATGTATATGAGCTTTTAGCAGGGTGCGATATGAGGTGTGACATCGTCCAGACACCCTACGGAGCATTATGCATCCACAAAGATCAGGGAAAAATACACATAGAATTTCCACAGGTCAAATCTCCCAAAATTGAAATCCTGCAAAATGTCCTTGATAAATATGATTCGCCATCGGTCCTTGATTGTACCTGCGGACCTGGAACACTTGGTATTGCCTGTCTTAAAACAGGAGCAAAAGAAGTCGTTTTCAATGATATCTGGTTCCCAGCTGTAGTAATGACTGCAATTAATCTAGAAACAAATGGGTTTACAGTGGAAAAGTGGAATCCTGAAGAAGATGTAATTGCTCAGGGAGAAAAATTTAAGGTTTACTCTTTAGATATAAGGCAGTTAGAGAACGTTCTGGATGAAAAATTTGATATCTGCATCATTGACACATTTCCCGGTGTTGATACCGCCGAGTTTGTGAAAGCTGCAGACAGATTAGGCAAAGAAGTCATTGTGATTTAAGGTTTAAATTAATGGGGAAATAATATGAGCATAGAAATAGGTAACAGAGTATTTGACGGCCCCCATCTTCTTAAAGATTGGGATCCATTGAACTTTCCTGCAATTTATGCTGTTTTAATGAAACCAGACCCTAAAAATGAACATGAAAGTTACCAGCTTTTGTATATCTGTGAATCCAGTGAGTTTTCTGAACTTGAATCTGGTCTTGATCATCCAAAGTATGAATCATGGTTTAAAGAAGCTGGTTTTAAAAGTAATGTTTATATCGGTGCGCATGTAATGCCTAATTCTACTTTTGAAGATAGGAAATTATTGAAGAACGTGCTTATAGATATATATGGGCCGATTTGTAATTCTCAAAGTAATGCTGAAGAATAAATAATTTTGACTTATTTTTAACTTATTCTAATTTTGATATAACGCGCTAAGTACAAAAATGGAAAGAGTTAATTAGGGAATTGGAATATAAACTTTTAATTACAAATATCAAACTACTTTTCCTATAAGAATATTATTAAAAGATTTTTAATGGAGGTATTAAGTGGGCTATTTAATCTGCAATAAATGCAAGAGCTATTATAAATTACAATATGGTGAGTCTGCAAAAGATTTTGCCCATAAATGTAATTGTAGTGGTAAATTAAGATATGTTGAAAATTTAGATATCATAGATCCCCAATGGAAACAAGTTTCACTTAGAAAAAAACCTGCAAAAAAAGAAATTCTCAAAAACAAGATATTTTCATTTCCAGTGAATATAAAAAACCGATTACATGAATTTTATTATAAAAACATTGGAAGACATATCTACAATGCTCGAAATCAACACAGAATGCATAGAAGTCCTCCGGGCATGCAGGCAGGTTTTATAAATTCCATATTAAATGAGCTTAATTTCCATAATATCTGGTGGATTTTAGTAGTACCATCAACAATAGCAATAACTATAATATTAACCTTTACAAGCGGTATCTTTACACTCCTACCACTTCTAATATTGGTGATTATTGGTTACTTATCTGAAAACATGATAATTGGAACTAAAAATGCAGTAATCGCCGGTGCTGTATCCTTCTTTTTAGGAAGTCTTTTTACAGGCTCGTTCCTCTATATAATACCATATTTGATATTAGGAATTATTAATGGAGTGGTATGTGGACTTATAGGCGGATACATTAAAACAAGAAGATTGACTTATTAATCAATAATTAAATCTAATCTCTTTTTAACACAATAAGTGGAGCTATTTTATTATTTAATATTCTTTCTTGATATTTCAAAATAGTTAATGCACTTATAATTTCCTATAATGGCTCCGGAAATAACATCTAGAGGATAATGTACGCCTACATAAATCAGAGAAAATTCCATTAAAGATGCGTATAATAATAGGATATATAAACCAGTACACTCTCTGTTTCGAGTGATATTTTAGCCCTATTATTGTAGCAGCAGCAAATGAAGTTGCTGTCTGTCCTGAAGGGAATGTGGAAACGAAAACTAGAAAGGGTATTAATAAATTCACATTAGAAAATTTTTCTCTGAAATCAGTATCAGAATATTCATTCATTAATTCATCACATTTTTATTTGACATTTTTAATCCCCTTTTTTACTATTACAAAATAAAAAAATAGTACTATTCTAAAGTATATAATATTTATTATATTTTCTAAACTCATTAAAAATTATATCAATGATTTAAAACCCAATATTAAAGTAAATCACAATCGCAGGCACAATCAAAACTCCCATCAAATTCGATTTATTCACCCCAAGATAATGTGGAAGCAATCCCAGTGCAATCGCAGTTATATACACAAGCAGCATGAAAAAGAGATTTGCATGGTACCACAAAGAAAATCCAATTACAAGCAAAGTCATAAAAGCAATCACAACCCATGAAAGCTTTCTATAATTTATCCTTTCTATAGACTCACTTACCATATCCCCTAATTTTAGACACAAAAATAATGAAATTGAGACTGCTGTTAACGCTGTAAATACGAAAAATATCAGATGATTAAAATCAAAGTTCTCAAGGATGTTTTTCACATAAACCGCGATTCCACTTCTTGGATTTCCAATTAAAAATATCATTACAAGTGAAAATAACGTATCCGCCGTGTTAACACCACTTACTGCTGTGATGAAACTTTCATTGTTACTTTTAAAGTCTCCGCCCCCAATTAACTCCTGTGCAATTAAGCTTCCCTGTGCAGGTCCAAATCCCGGTAAAAACCCAAGAATAGTCCCTGCAATCCCTCCTGCAAAAATCCCCCTTAGTATATTACTGTTAATTTTAAAATGATGGAATCTATTTTGTGTTGGGACAAATGAATGCTGCTGCAAGCTATAAACTAGTGTGCTTACACCGAAAAGTCCAGTGAAAATACAAAGTAGCGAGACGTTAGAAGATATTGGTGAATTTAGCAGGATATAACCCATAATACCAGAAAATAAAAATAATACAACAGACCATAAAAATGATTTTAAGTTGCTGTTCAATCTTATAAACATGAATATAATAATTATTACAAGTAAAATCCAGATATAAGGCTTAATTTGCCCATAAACTCCAGGTAAGATCATTATAAAAATCGGTAAAAGAAGTATCGTAATTAGAATTGCCCCAAAACCACCTACTGCTGCAAGCCTTACCGCTTCTTTACCTCTTCCTTCAAGTATAAGTTGATGCCCAGGCAATATTGATAAAACTGTACCCTCTTCTGGAACTCCCAGAAACATGGAAGGTATAAATTCTAAAAGGGCATGGGAAATTGCCATGGAAATTAAGAATACACATAAAACTTCAGGGGAATAAGTAGCTAAGAGGAATGAAGATGATGCGAAAAGAAATGCTCCAGCAGTGTTAACATGAATTCCTGGGATTAACCCAGTTACAGTACCACATAATACCCCTATTATACATGCAAGTATCAAATCAAACATTTTTAACACCCAAATCTATCATGATGATTCAAATAGAAACGTAATAATAATGCAGAAAGTTAGTAATCTCTGTATTACATTAATAATAATACATATAAAATTATTTGTTTTAGTTTCATTAATTGAAAATTAGAAAAGATAACAGGAAAAAATTGCAGCCAGGTGAGAGTTAAAAGGCATTCACATCTTAAAAATCAGAAATACCTTTTAAAATATTTTCCAACAATCATCTTGGTTTAAATACTACAAGAAACTTTTTTAAACCTTAAACTGTATAATACAAAACGTTGAATTAATACTATACATTCAATTCAATCGACTGTAATTAAGCCATTCCATCAATTATAGGCAAATATAAATACTTAAATACTCTTTTATCTGCATTGAATACTCCAAATATCTTGTAGCTTAAATTAATTAATTTTAATGAATTAATATTCCTTAAAAAATTCAGGAATATAAATTTTTATACAAATATTATAAAATTATCCAATTTTAGCATTAACAAGTTTACTGAAGGCATTTTGTAATAAATGGAGTAATCTAAATGAAAGAAAAACATGTCCAGTTTGTAGTTATAGCCGCAGCAATTACGGCTATTGGGGGAATGTTATTTGGATATGACACTGGAGTAATTTCAGGCGCAATATTATTTATCAGGCAAGCTTTTTCACTTTCAAGTACAGCTCAAGAGATTGTTGTAAGTTCTGTACTTATTGGTGCAGTAATTGGTGCAAGTATAAGTGGATTCCTGGCGGATAAATACGGGCGCCGTATAATGGTTATCGTTGCTGCAGCTGTTTTCGGAATAGGTGCCATATTTACTGCACTAACTCCAGATGTTTATACTTTAATTGCAGGTAGAATCGTGGTGGGCATCGCTATTGGAATAGCATCATTTATTGCACCACTCTATATTGCCGAAGTTGCACCAGTTAGCATAAGAGGTGCACTTGTATCATTAAACCAGCTTGCCATAACTGTAGGGATAGTCATTTCATACCTTGTAGATTTTGCCTTTGCTCCTAGCGGAGGTTGGCGCTGGATGCTTGGGTTAGCTGTAGTTCCCAGCATAATATTGGGGATTGGAATGTACTTGATGCCACCCAGTCCTCGCTGGCTTTACAGTAAAGGGAGAATTGACAAAGCACGTTCTGTTCTTGAACGTATAAGAATGACTAAAAACGTAAGCGATGAAATGGGAGAAATTAGAGCGAGTTTAGTCTGTGAACAGGAATGTAAATGGTCAGAAATATTAGATCCTGTAGTCAGACCTGCTTTAATAGTGGGTATAGGGCTTGCCGCTTTTCAACAGTTAACTGGTATTAACACGGTTATTTATTATGCACCAACTATCCTCGAGTTTGCAGGCTTTCAATCAGCTGCTATCTCCATACTTGCAACTGCAGGGATTGGTATGATAAATGTAATCATGACAATTGTAGCGATTTCGTTAATAGACAGAGTTGGAAGGAGACCACTACTTTTAATTGGTCTTATTGGCATGATAATCAGCCTCGCAATATTAGGAATAGCCTTTGTTTTACCCGGCTTATCATCATCTTTAGGTTTACTTGCTGTTATAAGTTTAATGCTGTATGTTGGTTCATTTGCCATAGGTTTAGGGCCTGTTTTCTGGTTAATGATTTCAGAAATTTACCCTCTGCGAATAAGGGGTCGTGCAATGAGCACTGCCACAATAGTTAACTGGGGCACTAATTTACTGGTGGCAATAACATTTTTATCTCTTATTCAACTAATCGGGACTCCAGGCACATTCTGGCTTTACAGCATAATTGGAATTATTGCATGGGTTTTTGTCTATTTCCTTGTACCTGAAACTAAAGGAAAATCTCTTGAAGAAATTGAAATGCAGCTACGGGCAGGAAAACGCCTTCAAGATGTAGAAAATACAAAAATAAACCAAAAATAAAGGTTGAACCCTAATGGAAAATAAATTTAAAGATATCGAAAACTACGGGATTATTGGAAACCTGGAAACATGTGCCATTGTTGGTAATGATGGATCTATAGACTGGATGTGCCTTCCATATCTTGAATCACCTTCCATCTTTGCAGCCATTTTAGATAACAAACGAGGAGGACATTTTGCTATTCAGCCGGTCTCAAAATTCAGTTCTTTTCAAAATTATATTAAAGAAACAAATATCCTTCAAACCACATTCAATACTCCATTTGGAATGGTTACAATAACTGATTTTATGCCAGTTAAACTGTATAATGGAACCAAGCAGCATAGAACACTTTTTAGAAAAGTCAAGTGTACTGAAGGACATATTAGACTTGAATTAAGCTTCAAGCCCCGTTTTAACTATGCCCAAGACATTGGTGATTTCAAATTAATAAATAAAGGAGTATCATGCAGTTTTGAGGATAAAAATTTATTTTTAAATACAACTATTCCACTCAAAATAGATGAAGGAAAGGTAACAAGTCAGTTCAACATGAGAAAAGATATGGAAATATGGTTCGTTCTCCAATATAATCAACAAGAACATTGTTCTCCTCCTGAGTATTCATTAGATTACGATGATTTTAATAAAAAATTAAATGACTTGCAGGACTACTGGCAGAACTGGACCTATAAATGCCATAAAATATGTGTTCTCGAAGATATATGGCATGATATCATTGCCCGCTCTGGTTTGATACTTAAATTACTGGCAAATCCAGAGAGCGGGGCGATTGCAGCTGCTGCCACAACTTCTCTACCAGAATGCGTAGGTGGAGTGAGAAATTGGGACTACCGCTATGCATGGATTAGAGATTCTGCATATACAATACAGGCGCTTTTCCATCTTGAACATGTGCAGGAATCTCAGGATTACATGAGATGGATTAGCAGCATTATAAAACAGGACACTCATCCCTCAGATATCCATATAATGTACCCTCTTCATAAAGATGAGGCTATTGAAGAACAGATGCTGGAATATCTCTCAGGGTACAAGCAATCAAGCCCCGTTAGGGTAGGAAACGCTGCTGTTAATCAAAAACAGCTAGATATTTATGGGGAACTAATAAATGCCATTTATGACACTACCCGCTATGGAAAGGATATCTCAGATAAAACTTGGGAATTTATAAAAAATTTTGTGGACTATATCTGCGAAGTCTGGAACACTAAAGATCGTGGGATATGGGAAGTAAGGGGCGAACCCCGCCATTACGTGCATTCAAAACTTATGTGCTGGGTAGCTGTTGATCGAGGAATTAAAATAGCAAAATTTAAGGATACAGAAGCTGCTTCCCACTGGATGAAAACAGAGGAAGAAATAAAAACAGCAATACTAGAAAAAGGCTTTAATAAAGAATTAAACAGTTTTGTTCAGTCCTTTGATTCAGATGCCATCGATGCCACAACATTACTCATTCCAAGAATGGGCCTTCTGCCCTATGACGATCCACGAGTTCAGGGAACCATTGAAGCTGTGATGCAAAATTTAATGACTGAAAAAGGTCTTGTATACCGCTACAAAAATGAGGACGGACTCCCTGGAGATGAAGGTTGCTTTTTACTTTGTTCATTCTGGCTGGTAGATTCACTCTCTCTTTCTGGGAGGTTAGATGAAGCAATAAGCATATTTGTTAATGTACTCCAGCTAATGAGTCCGTTAGGTCTCCTGGCTGAAGAAATAGATCCTGAAACAGGTAAATTGCTTGGAAATTTTCCTCAAGCGTTCAGCCATATAGGTTTAGTAAACAGCGCATTATATATTGGAATAGCTAGAGGGCGGAAACATAAAGGGCCTAAACCTCAAGAATTCAAACACAGTGTACCATATAAAAAGGAAAAGTTCAAAATAAAGAAATAGAATCAATATTTTCTAATCAAAGGTCATAATTTATGAATATAAAACTAAAGTTAATTTAAAAAAACAATATTAGTACTTTCAAAAAGTAAAAAATAGAGAGATTAAAATTACATTAATCTTCTAGTATCAGTAACTTCTATACTGTTAACTCCGCTTAATTTAGCGAGGTTTTCTTCAACCTTTTCAGTTCCCCCTTCCTGGTCTTCTACAATGACCATAACGTTGAGGGCTACAAGACCAAATGCAATTGGTTCTTCGTCTATTTTATGAAGTTCTGCACCTTCAGGAATTGATGTTTGAATATCTGATTTCATCTGTTCTAAATCAATTTCAGGACTTTCTGGCATTAATTTTATTGTTGCTACTACTTCTCCCATTTAAATCACCAATATAAAATTTTGATTGGTTGTCAAAATAAGTTATCTTAATCAACCAATTAAAAATAGTTTAATTAACATATTATATTCTATGCTCGAGAATTAATAAATTCTCGGCATGCAAAAACCGAAGGTTTTTGCAGGTCTAAACACTTAAGGACCTGTAAATCCACATTTGCAGGTATAAAGGTGCCCAAATGTTCGGCACTTCTGACATCTGTAGAGTACTTCGTCACATTCTGGACATTTGAATTTTACACATGTTTCTACAGGGGATATTTCTTGTTTACATGATACACATTCTGCTTTTGCCATTTAATTAACCTCCAATAATCTTAATTTTGGATTAAAAAACCTATGGTTTCTTTTCACCACGAATAAACGTGCATTTAGAATTCTTACCTTCAATCAGAGAATTAGCTCTCTTGGGAAACTTTCCATTAACAACATAACAGTCTAAGTTATATTCAAGTAAAAGCTCAGGTAAGTTTACATCAACTGATGTTTCACTAAAATTCAGTAGTTTTTTTGCATTTATACTTCTTAAAAGTTTCGCACCATCAATAGATGGATCGACATCATATATACCATCTACATTTGTTACTATTAATATTTTGCTTTTGAGGAGCCGTGCTATATAAACTGATATGGAATCCGATGTCACATCCCATGAGTGTTCAAGCGGATCAAGATACTCAAATAATCGCGAAGGCAGTAATATAGGGAGCTTTCCATCAGTTATAACCTTCTTCGCATCTTCCATAGAATAAACTGCTTCTGCATTATCTACTTTATCTGCAACAAGCATTCCAAGAATGTCCATGCATAAAATAGCAGTTTTATGAGCAGCTGTATCTGAGAATTTAATATCTGCATCGTATTCCCTTAATTTATTAGCAAGATCACCTCCGCCGCAGATAACAATAGCATTTTTGCCGACGAGTGCTTTGCAGAATTCTATGGCATCTTCTGGAAATAAACTTCCACCAACTTTAACTACCCATTCCATGTAATCACTCTTTACTGGACTTAAAGGAGCTTCAAATCATTTGTTATCTTATCTATCTTTTCATCAGTATCAGGGCCAATTCCAAGACATGTAACTGTACCACTTGGTAATTCTGTCCTTCCGGCATCCTGCACAAGATAATAAGGGACATCAGAGCGTTTTACTATTTCATATATTTCATAAAGTTCCTTCAAGTCTTTAACTTTGACTACAACTTTCTTTTCGCCGCCTAATTCCCATTTCATAATTTTTCTTTTATCTGCCCGCTTGAAGGCACCTAAACTTGCATGACATGA
>JAEYQZ010000153.1 GCA_023409695.1 Methanobacteriota archaeon
ACAGCATCTCTTACCTGGCTTATTTGTGCACATCCTGGTTTTTCGTAATCTTTGAATTTGTTAAGTGGTATGAGTGGAATTACGTTCATTAAAGAAGCCCCTCGTTTTTTAACTTCCTTTGCAATATCGACTATATGCTTGTCGTTTAATCCTGGGATCAGTACAGCGTTAACCTTTACCACAACGTCTTTTTTTGCAAGTTTTTCTATGCCTTCAAGCTGGTTTTTGGAGAGTATTTTGAATGCTTCTTCTCCTTTGTACATTTTACCGTCATAGAAAACTCCGCTGTAAATCTCTTTTCCTATTTCAGGATCAACTGCGTTTACTGTAACTGTCACGGAATTTATACCTAATTCTGCAATTAGATCAGCTTTATCTGGTAAAAGAAGTCCGTTTGTACTCATACATTTTATAAGTTCAGGAAACTCCTCACCTGCACGTTTAAAGAATTCAAATGTTGCATCGTTAAACAGGGCATCTCCAGGGCCCGCAACACCCACAACAGCAATTGGCATTTCACCTGTAACTTTTCTAACGTGTTCTATTGCATCATCAACAGTCATAACTCTTGAAGCAACTCCTGGGCGGACTTCACATTTATTGATGTCCCTTGTACAGAAATTACATTGAATGTTACATTTTGGTGCAATTGGAACGTGGATTCTTCCAACTTTATCATGCATTTTTTCGTTAAAGCAGGGGTGCACTTTTGTTATATGGGCAAACTTACTTTCTTGCATATTTATTATCTCCTTATGGGGGTTTAATTATCATTTAAGTTCTTTAATCATCTCATCTCGTTTTTCGATCCATTCCTCTTTGATTATTTCATCAGAACATACCATTGCAATAACATTGCCTTCTGATAAATGATCTATAACCCTAAAACCTTCAGGAATTATTCTGAATATAGCGTCGTATACCTTCTTTTTTAAATCCTCTTGAGGGTCGTGGACAGGAATTCCTTCCACTTTAACTTTAGGATTGTTTATTATAATCTCATATCTGCTGGGTTGTTCTATATTTTCCCTTCCTTCAATTTCCCACAATTTTTGAAGTAACTCGGGAAGATAAGTTTCATCTTTAACCCTTATATATAAATTGTTTTCATCTTTTTTATATTCATACTCTGTAAAATCATCAATTGTAATAGGGGACGCAGCTTTTTCATATTCAACTACAATGATGAATACAGGTTCTCTAGGGTCTGCAAATACTTTCAAATCTCTAATTGCTCTTGAAACCTGGAGATCTTGTAAGGTCTGTCTTATAACCATTTCATAGACTTTTGCACCGTTTTCATCGTAGGATTCAACTATCATTTAATATCTCCATAATGCAATTGCTCTATTTTTTCCCTAGACCTGACACTAGAAGCGCAGCACCAACAGCACCTATGTATTGTGAATTTTCTGGCACAATGACTTTGATGCCGCCAAGAACTGTACTTACAGCTTCTACAAGGCCTTCTACAAGTGATGTTCCCCCTACCTGAATCAGGGGCTCACGAACATCAATTTCTTGGAGCTGCTGTTCATAAACCTGTTCTGCTACAGAGTAACAGGCAGCGGCTGCCACGTCTTCTTTTGTACCTCCTGCAGCAAGTGAAGTAACCAGATCCTGAATACCAAATACCATACAGTAACTGTTTAAAAGGACATTTTTGTAATTTCCTTTTAAAGCCAGTGCTCCAAGTTCGCTTATATCAACACCAAGTCTTCGGGAAGTTATTTCCAGGAACCGTCCTGATGCTCCTGCACAGATTCCTCCCATGGTGAAGTTATCTGGAATTCCGTTATTAACAGTTATAACCTTGTTATCCATACCACCGATGTCTAACACAGTAGCTTCACCTTTTTGACTGTCTGCAAGGTAAACTGCTCCTTTTGAGTTTACACTGAGTTCTTCCTGAATTAATTCGGCATTATAGTGTTTTCCTATGGTCAGCCTCCCATATCCAGTTACACCCATACCGTCAACATCGTCTAATTTATATCCAGTTCCCTCAAAGGCGCTTTTCATCCCGTCTTCTGCAGACTTGATGACATCAGTTGTTGGAAGCCAGCCTGTACCTATTATCTTATTATTTTCCATTAAAGTAACTTTTGTGGTGGTTGAACCTGAATCTATTCCAATTGTGAGGCCGTTCTGCTTTTCACGTGCAAGAAGACTTTTTCTAGCAACAATTGTTGTCAGTGCTTCCATTCTTATGAAAAGCTCGTCAGCCTTGGTTTTTTCTGTAAATGAATAGGTTACAACTGGTAAGTTAGTTTGGGACTGTATAAGTCTTCTCAGCTCGTTTCTAACCAGTGCACCCTCTGCACATCTAAAGCAGGTTGCAATAAATACTGCATCTGCAGTTGATTTTCCTTCAACCAGGGACATTGCCCTTGCTATCATAAGCTTGATACCGCTGCTTGCAGCAGCAAAACCGAATTTTTCATAAGCTTCATCAATATAATCTAAATCTGCCTCTGGAATAACAATTTCCGCGTCAAAAGTCGCGGCAGCTTTTTCTATTTCCTTTTGAATACCACTGTATTCTGGTCCGCAGGATATTTGGGCTATCTTAACCATTTTTTTCCTCCAGTGAGTCTAAAAAAGTGTTAATCTTGTTTACCATTTCTATGGCTTCTTCTCTTGTAGTTGGATATTGAAGTTCAAGTATAGGGATGTCCTTCTTCCTTAAATAATACATGGAAAGTTCATTTGTTCTGGCGCAGCCTATACAACCAAATCCATAAGGCGCTTCCTGCATGATTATTGCAGCTTCTGCTTCATCTATTAAAGGCCCAAATATGGCCATTCTGCCCCTTACACCTGATGGTACTTCAATGGCTGCATATTTAAGTCCTTTTATTGGTTCTGCTTCAGTTATGTTGAGTGGAGGTGAATCTATCTCCACATCTGTAACTTTTTTTCTTACTTCTTTCATTAGTGAAAGTGGTTCATGTCCTCGTCGTTCAACCAAATCAGATAAAATTAATGAATTTGGAGGGAATATAGCTATTTTCAATTAAACATCTCCTGAACTGTTAATCTAAATAAGTCTCCTTTTATTTTTTAATTTGTAAGATTCATTATCATACTAATAAAATTCACCTTTAGGTGTTTCAGATTTTATGAGGTCTGGTCTTCTTGCTATCTGCATAAGATCGCTGAATATTCCTCTTGTTAAATCTACAATTCCTATCGCGCTGATAACTTCATTTCTTTCAATTACAGGAACAACCACTACTGGAATTCCTTCATAAACACCAGTTTCTGGCGTTTCATGGATTAGTTTACCTGTTTGTAACGCTTTTTCCAGAATAGGGCCGGTATAATCATAATCTATAATCTCACCCTCTTCTATTCTAACTCCATTGGAGTTTTTAGAGCGCATTGTTATGGGTAATTCATTCACAAGCTGGTGGATAGCAAGTGCAATTGGGGCTATCTCTTTACTATTTGAAGAAGAAGTTATCTGCATTTTTATCATTCCTCTTAATATTTTTTATAAAATATATGAGCTTAGGATTGATTTTAGGGCCTGAAATCATAGATTTCGTAGATTTACAAAATTAATATTTTGTAGCAGCAAAATCATAGATTTCGTAGGGTTTACTTTTCACTTTCTTCTATGAGCTTTTTGAATTCATCGGGTGAAATTTTCTTTGGTTTTTCCACATGGACTTCCCGTGGATTTTCAAGCGCTTCACTTAAGCAGTCCAGCAGTTCATATTCTTTTTCAAGCTGATGGAAACCTTCTCTTGCTGCCCCTCTTTTGGCTCTGCAACGCCTTGTATCTCCTGGTGGAAATCCTCTGTCTTTTGTAAATATATTGCAGGGATCTAATTCCCTTATTTTAGTTATGGCTTCTTTTACGACAGGTTCATCTCCGTGTATTATAGCTCCATAACATGTTGATTTAATGGTAAGTGGAAGTTCCATCATATGAATTTTTTGAACCAGTTCTGTCTGATTTATTTGTGCAGATGGCCCCAGTACTATCATACGGGTAACTTTAGAATTTTCAGGGTTTTCTTGCGACATAAACGGTTGCCCCCTCTTTAAATTTTTCAAGGTTTTCAAGTCCTTTTACAATATTACCAACAACATTGGTCCCTGCAAACGGTTCTCCCGTAGGACCAAATTCATTGTTATCCTCGAATCTTACTCCAATCATCCCAACATGCCTTCTTGACATGTTAGTTATTCCTATTTGGCCTGCATTTACGCATTGCGAAGGAATATTCTCTGGAACAAGTCCTCTTGCTTCTTTGGCTTTTCCTTCAAACATCATAACTTTCATTCCGGGGAATGCGAAATGGACTTTAAGTGATCCTATTGGGGAATCAAGAAGTCCTGTAACTTTTTGGAAGTACCATGAAGATCTTGGAGCATTATTATCTATATCGATATAAATTATTTCATCTTCTTTAACTCCAAGTGTTTTTACGCTTTTGCTGCTGATAATTTCAGTTGTATACACTGGATTTTGACCTACAACTATTGCATTATCATCATCCAGGCCGTCACGTATTTGTTCTATGCCTCGTGAAGACAAATATTCTTCTGCTTCTTTTTGAGTCATAGAAAGTGTCATTACTCTTTCAGGGTCTGCTTTAACTGTGATGTAATCTCCTGTATTTGCAATATCTAACAGCTGCATTCCTTTATCCACGTGCCCTATAACTGTATGTGGTGGTGTGGAGACCCTGTCTTCTCTGTAAATATAGACTCGTCCAATTCCTTTACCTGTATTTCTAAGAGTAACTGTTCCTCGTGTTCTTTGATCTACATATTCTGAAGGTTTTGAAAGTCCTTGTAGCCTATAAAATCCTACAAATGAATTTGATTCATAATCTACTTTGAGTTTACCTTCCTCAGCTAATGCGAAGAAATGTTCAACAGACTGTGGAGATTTGAATTCTGGCTTAATTAGAGCATAAGTAAATAATTCGTTCCCATCGCTAATGGGTGTATCTAAATCGATTACTGTAGCACTTTTTACAGTACTGCTTCGCTCTATAACTGGTTTAATTTCCTTTATTGTATCGTCGTCTGTGAGATTAAGGAGAGTTCGTTTACCTCCAAGTACCCTGGCAAAAACTCCGTTGGTTCCTTCGGGAACACCATATACTGCTTCATGCTTGGTTTTACTTAAAATAATATGGGTTGAATCCGCAGTAAAACCAGATAAACTTATAATAACATCCCATTTTCCATATTTATGTTCGTCTCTTGTTGGAGTAAGGTTTGTTATAATGGGTCCAAGAGAAACTTCACTTGAGGTCGTCCATCTTACCTCCTGATTCTCAAACTCTTTATACATGTTTTTCCATACTTCAACTAGATCTGAAGGGCCGTTTTCCAGTAACTCAATTATTATGCTTCCCTTGTTGGTTTTTATTTTGTATTTATTCACGTGTTTTTCAAATTCTTCTTTACCCTTAATAACACTGAGGACGCAGCCTTCCATATATGGTGCATTTGCAGCTTTGATAGCATCTTTAATTGTAGAACCTTCAGGGAGGTCTATTTCTTCTCCATTGACCCTTACAAACATTAAATCTCCTCATAGACTAATTTTATGAATGATTTATTTAGATCGAGTAATCTTTCCTTTTTGAATTATATCTATAATATTTATGGAACTGTTTAATTGTAAACAGTCAGATATTTGCAGCAGTTCAATTCCTTAATCACACTGCTTAAATTTATTTAATTTATTCAAACAATATATTCACAGTGATTCAATTCCTTAATCACACTGCTTAATTTATTTAAACATCATATGTCTAATAATTTATGTTGCCTGCTGTAATTTTATGATCGTTCCTCTTTAACACCAGTTATTTTGTCCTTTTGGAAGTCAAATAACACTGCTTTTTGGTCTTCATGAGTCACATAAAGCTTTTTATCTTCAGTAATTTCTCCAACAACTGAAGCGGTTATATTAACTTCTTCAAGCAGTTCAATACATCTGTTCACTTTACTGCTTTCTGCAGTAAGGACGAAACCGGATCCTGGATATAATTTAAGCCATTGTTCCCATTCTACGCTTTCATTTCGCGGGATCTTTTCAAGTTCAACGGTTGCACCTACATCAGATGCTTCAAGTAACATTCCAAGTGTACCTAAAGTTCCTGGATTGCTTATGTCTTTGCCTGCGGTTACCAGTTTTTTACTGCCTATTTTATTCATAACTTCAATCTGAGCCTGTACGAGTTCATCACTTTTCATCGTGGTTGTATCCCAGTTAAGGTCAAATTTTGGATGCAGTTTTCCATCAATATCAATTGCAATTATAACCTTATCACCAGTATTGGCATCACAACTTGTAATAACAGCATCTTTATCTACTATCCCTGTAATAGACACATCTAAAGCATTATATGGTGTATCCGGATGTAAATGGCCTCCTACCATTGGAACTCCAAACTTTTTAACTCCTTCATTAATGCCTTCCATAATTTCATTGCATATTTCCTTGTCTTTTGTGGAAATAACATTGGTCATGCCGATAGGTTTTCCACCCATGGCAGCAATATCATTCACATTAACTAAAACAGAACAGTAGCCAGCCCAGCGCGGATCAGCTTCCATAAGCCTTCCCCACATTCCATCGGCTGCAAGAAGAGCTAATTTTTCATTTCCTATATCTATGGCAGATGCGTCGTCGCCAAAGCTTAAAATAGTATTTCCCGCAATATTATAGGTATCTTTTAAAATATTTGCGATATGGTTTATGGAATTTTTTCGTGTAATCCCTTCAAAATTTTTTATAGAATCAATGAGAGCGTTTAAATCCACTTGTACACCTCAGTTTTCTTTTATTTTAAAGCAAGTGGTGTTATCATTTATAATCTGTAGTATTTCATTTTTAAAACTTTCGATATTTTCTGTTTCTATGATTTCTTCTTCATTGAAGAGTTCATGAAAGATTTTTTGGCCTATGATGTCATCATATCCACTTTCAAGTTCTATTATTAATGATTTACCATTTTTAAACCCTTTTTCCACCACTTTATCAATATCACCGTCGGTAATTCCAATTATAGGAACTCCAAATCTATAGAGAATATCTCCTGCAACAAGAGTAGTATCATCTCCAACTGTTACTACAATGTCTGCGTCTTTTAATTTGTAAATATCTTCTGCTGCATGATTCAAAAAGGCCACATTGAATTTATCTCCAGTTTTAGGCTTTTCAACGACTCTTGGAGTGACCTCGGATCTTCTAAGCAATCCTGTTTTTATCACCACTTTGGTTAAATCAACTTTTCCAAGTTTTTCGACCCCGTGTTTTTTAATGGTTCCTCCAATTATTTCAGTTATAATGCCATCTTCTGCGACTAAAGTAACATCACATGAAGTTGATTTGCCAATAACAAGTCCATTTACAAATATATTCTCATTAGGAGACACTCCTGCAACATTTCTGCGGGTTTGTGTGACCTCACTTCTCATTAATTCAGTCTTTATTTCTTCAGCGTCAACCACTTCCAGGTTCAATCGCCCCGCTATCTGATTTGCAAATTCACTTAATGATTTTTCCCAGGCTATAACGCTTCCATCGGATTCTCCGGGCCTTTCAATTTGAATTAAATGAGGGATATTTTTACATCTGCTCCAAACTTTAAATCCAAAGGCATGACCAGTTACGCTGGATTTTCCGTAATTTATCAAAAATATAACATCACAATTGGGAACAAATTTTTCAATGGATTCACTTGGAAACAATTTTTGACTTATGTCTATCTTATTCTCCAGTCCTGCATCATATACTGCAGTCCTGCCCATTGTTCCTCCAAGCCGTGCCTTAACATCCCCATAATCTTGAAGTAAGTTCAAAATTTTCTCCGCATAACCTGAATCAACTATATATGGTCCATGCACAACTACGCCAATTTTCATAATCTCTTTCTCTGGATGAATTATATATTAAAATTATCGCTAAACTCATAGCTTTAAAAAAATAATTATGCTGTGTTGATGTTAATTGTTTTTATTCCCTTTAGATGATGAGATTGCTTTTAATTTTACTTTTAAAGAATTAAAATAAATTAAATATTTTTAATAGTTTTTACTCTCTTCCTAAAAACAGGAGACCCACATATTTCACATTCTTCAAATTTATAATCTGTGGGATATCTTTTTTTACAGCCCTTGCAGATTTTAACCCAATTAATAATCTCTTTTATTCCAGGGGTTAAAACACTTTGAAAATCAATTCTAATGGTCTTAAGAGTATTCTGCATGGAATAATCATCTGTTACAACAATTGGTTTAAATCCATTTCTTTTGAATTTAAATGCAAGTGCTACAATACCTTTGTCAACATCAGAAAGCCGCAGGATATCGCCTGAAGATGTGATAATCTGGTTAATTTCTTGTATATCTTCAGGATCAGGTTCATCTACTTTAATATGTCCATTTTCTATGGCAGATTGCAGTAATATTTCTGATTTTAAGTCTTTAATTTCTAAAATAGCACCACTTGTTGTAAAATTCGAATAGCTTTTTGAATAAAAGCCCCCTATTATTGCGGATGCGTCCAGGACATAAATCTTTTTTTGCATAATATCAATTATTGATTTTTAAAAATAATAAATTTATTTAACTATTTAAAATATTTAAGCTAAAATAGGCATTTTTGCAGTCCATTATCATAAGATACAGAAAGTTTTTATGCGATGAAATACAAATAAAGGTATGCAAGGAGGGCGAAATTAGACTCCTCTTAATTTTTCCGCAAAAATTAAACCGCCTCTGAATTGGATCTAATGCCCTCCTGGTTTCCAAATTGTTTCTACGACTTTTTTATGTAATTCACAGCATTGTTTTGATCTAATGCCAGTTAGTTATGGTTTGATTGGATACCATATAAATCTTTTGATTTCTTATTACTGTTAAATAAGCCTGAATGTTCATTTTAAGACTTCTTATTCTTAGATTAATTTTGGTATTGGCTATTTTTAGATATGAACTTTATTTTAAGTTTTAAAATTAATTTTACTAATTATGTAATGATGTGTATATTTAAAATATAATAGAAATAACTAATATAATGGATAGGGCATATATATTATCGATTAAATCTTATTTAGTTATTACGTCCAAAATATTTTCTTATTTAATTAATATCATGAATACTGGATGATTTTATGAAAAGCGAAAGTATGAAAGAGCATAAAAAACAAGCACCAAAATCTGTAAATGGTGCAGTTATAACCTTAAGTGACTCTAAATATAATGATTTTTTGTTGAATAAGGACAGTGATGTATCTGGAAGTTTAATAAAAGATGCCTTAAATGAAAACCATAACCTTGTTTTTTACTCGGTGATACCTGATGATGCCGGACTTCTTGTTTCAACTATAGGTCATATAATAGAAAAGTATGATGTCGATGTTATCATAACAACAGGGGGAACTGGAATCGGGCCTCGAGATATAACAATTGAAACTCTAAAGCCGCTGTTTACTAAAGAATTGAATGGATTTGGAGAGATATTCCGGTATGAATCATATAAAGAGCTTGGAACTGGTGCAATTTTAAGCAGAGCGACAGCTGGTGTTTACAAAGGTAAATTATTAATAGCTCTCCCAGGATCTCCAAATGCTGTGAGTTTAGGTTTAAAAATAGTAATGCCGGAACTTGGTCATCTTGTCAAGCATTTAAGAGATTAATAATTTTAAGATAATTGTCTATTCCGCTCAAAAATCATAGCCTTCAAAAAACCTACGGTTTTTTGATGCCCCAAAAATTCTTTGAATTTTTGAGGGATTTTTGGCATTGAAGGAAAACCGAAGGTTTTCCTGAACCGCAAAATCTATGATTTTGCAGGCTATCAAAAATCTTTGATTTTTGATGCATCAAACATTTTATGTTTGAATGCCCCAAACACCTTTGGTGTGCGAATCTCTCAAAAATTCGAAGAATTTTTGGAGCGCAAAACCTTCGGTTTTGCAAGCTACGATTCGCCACGTCAAAATTAAAAATTTTGACAGTGTTTGAGGGTTTTATTTATTACTTATTTTTTCGTTTAGACTATTTTAAGGTATATTCTAAGTTTATTTAATTTAATAACCTGTTTTATGTAGTTAATAAATAAAATGTTCGTGACAATAATCACAAAAAATATAATTGATGGATTTAAATCAGTGATTATGGCCACATTGGGACATAAATTCATTTTTTTTAGAAAATAATGCATAAGAAGCTTTATATATTAAAATAAACTATTTATTATCGAAAACATATATGGAGGCGGATATATGCAAAAAATTTTGGTAACTTTGATGGTTACAATTATGGCTATGACATTATTGGGCCCTATTTCTGCAGAGGATATATCTGATGTTTTAAATAGCACTAATGTCACAAATTCAAGCACTAATGATTCTGTATCTGGCAATAATTCAACTGATAATAGTTCTATTGCAAATAACAGCACTTCAAACAATACAACTTCAATACCAGATCAGTTTAAAACATTGATAGATCCTCAAAGCAAATTAATAGCGTTAATAACAACAATAGAAACTTTAAAAACAACTTATGCTAATAATTCAACTGCGGCTGGACTTTTAAACTCGTTAAGTCAGTTTGAAAAACAGGCTAACAGCTTAAACAACCAGATCACTGCGTTTATGCAGAATTCAACAGTTGAAAACGGTACTGTAATAGCACCTGGTAGAATAAATAGTTTTATTAAAAGAGAGGCTGCTCTTGAGCATAAAGTTGCTGTTAAAGAACAGGT
>JAEYQZ010000201.1 GCA_023409695.1 Methanobacteriota archaeon
ATTGAACCCGAATTCCACCCTGAATTCTTAATACCTGCTGTACTGGATAAACCTTCAGGTATGTTGGATATAAATATTGCAACGACTGTTGCAACACTTACTGCGCCCCCAGTGATAATAGTAATTCCTATGGCGATTGATTCAGGGATGCCGTCTATTACAGAGCCTACAACAATAGCTAAACTGTTATCTTCAGACATACCATTTGATTGGACCTGTTTACCTGAACGTTTACGGTGTTTAGCTCCTTTACGTGCAAGATAGATATTTATAACTGTAAAAATCAAGGCACCTAAAAGAAAGCCTGTAACCATATTAGGGAATCCTCCAAGGGAAAATGATTCTTCCATTAGCTCCAAGGAGATTGCCGAGAGTAAGACACCTGCACCGAATGCCATTATAGATGCCACTATACGTTGGGGAATCTTAAAAAAGTATGCAAACAGTGCCCCAATTAAAAGAGCTGATCCTGCTATTAGGCCCCATAATCCTGCCATAATCCATTCAGGTATCATTGTATATACTTCCAATAATATATTTTACCTGTTTTTTAAATCATATGATTTTAAATAATATCTAAAATTATATTAATCCTGCTAAAATAACACTACATATAATCCAAAGACATGATAATATTATATCTTAATTGAATTATAGTTTTAATAGATTAATATACCTTTCATTAAACTAAAATTAAAGTGATGCAGTGTCAATTAAATCATTAAGCTTTTTCATCATATGTCCAATACCTTTACATCCATTTAGGGGATTAAAAACTTCTTTTTCACTAAATAATTTTTTCACCATGTCAGTATAATAATTCCCACCAAGAATAATGATTTTTTCATATTTATCCAGTTCTTTAGACTTTATCTGTAAAAAAAGATTCTCTAATGTAATTGGATTTGATGTTTTATTGTGGAAACATTCACTGTACTGTCCCTGGACAACTTCATCTGGAAATAAAAACCCGTATTTGGCTGATAAAATGCACCATGAATCAAAATCTGCCTTTTTAGTGTATTCTATACATTTTCTGGTAAATGAACCTGTATACAAATTTTCTGCTTTTACAGGGCCAGATTCTGGATTTTTATCCCATATTTTCTTTTTTCCACATGCTATTATACATAGAGATTTCATCATGTAACATTAGGAGTCATATTTAAAAATATTTTTATATCTTTTCAATTTTTAATATGAAGTATAAACCAGTTTAATTCGTCTGAATCTAAAAATAATGACTGAATTAGACCTTAATTTGCTTAAAATGCCAATATAAATATATATAATAAATAAAACATAATATGATAAAAGGGGACTTAAGTATGAAATGTGAGGAAAACATAGAGCTTGAAGTTATGGACATGCTTAAAAAATATGCAAAGGCATATGCAGACAAGGATATTGATGCTATGATGGGTTTATTTATAGATGATCCAAATATTGTAGCGATAGGTACAGGCACTGATGAATGGGTTCATGGCTGTGAAGAGCTTAAAAAAGGATTTAAACGTGATTTTAACCAGGCGGATAATATCCAGGTTAAATTTGAAAAGGTTACTATTCAATATGCAGGTAATGTAGCATGGTTATCATCTTTGATGACAATGTATGCAGTGATTTCAGGTAAAGAAGTACTGCTTTCAGGGCGGTTAAGTATGGTTCTTGAAAATAAAGAGGATAAATGGTTATTTACACATTTACATTTCTCTTTACCAGCAAATGAACAGGAAGTGGGACATTCATTCCCAGAATGGATTATAAGTTAATTAGGTTCATAATTTATCTGGTCTTTAAATTCTCTTCATAGATTAAATTATTCTTTAAAACATCGTGCAGTTTTTCGGCTCCAACTATCTTTTCTTTTCCCAGATCCCATTTAGACGGGCACATAATGAAAGGTCTGCACTGTCCACCGCCTAATCCTCCGTGGCTTCCTATTAACTCTTCAAATGCAGCCACTTCATCATTTTCATAGGTACTATTTACCAGAATGTCAGGTACATATTTAAAGCTGTCAGTACGCCTTAGATGATCAGCAGCGTTTTCACCAAAATTTTTAAGGGGATTTTCACCTTCTACTTCATCTTTATCTAAGTAGTATATACCTTCTGCGCCTATTGCCAAAGCCCCATATTCTTTGGAACGGACCATTACAAAACCAACACCTTCATGCTGCACTAGACCCGGAACCAATTTAGGAAACGCATATTTAATTTCTTCATAGCTTAAACGATGTTTATACTCTATAAAGTAAATTAACCCTAGATTTCCAGATGCGAGCACGATTATATTGGCCTCTTCAGCAGATTTAGGTAACTCTGGTGATACTTTAACTTTCTCTTTTTTAATGTCTTTAAGTAACCCTTTTTTTATAAAATATTTTTTATTTGCTTCTTTAAATGCATTGTAGTTGAACTTTATAGTTTTTTCCCATGCATAATCAAATTTATCATTAATATAATTTTGAGTATCTTCTATTGGTTCGCTAAAAGGTTTTCCCCAGTGATCTTCATTAGAAGAAAGTATACTGTAGATTTTCTGGTCTTCAGGAAGCAGTCCCCGTACCAGTGTTTCTAAAGTGTATCCATAACGCTGTTTAAATGTAGCGCCATTGGTTTGGCCATGATCTGAAAGAATTACATGGACATAATCCCTTGATGCGAATTTGCATGCACTTTCAATCCTTTTAAACTGTTTATCTAATTGTCTAAGGGCTGTAAACACGTCTCTATCTTTTATTCCGTTGTGATGGGCAATTTCATCATAGCCATAATAAGTAGCATATAACACATCAGCATGCCCTGCAATGACATCCCCCACGATGCTTAAAGTTGTAACTTCCCGCATAAACACATTAGCCCCTGGACGTACAAATAAATAAACAAAACCTTTTTTAAGACGCGGATTTGTGTTTTTTACCCTTTGCCTAATACGGGAGAAGATTTCTAGAACTAAATCCCATAAAAATAGAGCTATTGTTCTGGGGAAATTTTCAGGATTGGCGTAGAAATAATACCATGATTTATTGTAAAATTTTTTAAGATCTGTAAGCTTGCTGTAGGTAAAAATAACATCTTCAGCATCCCCTGAAAACAGATTAGAACGGCTTGCACCATTAACCGCCAGCAAACCTTTACCATTAGATATCCTTTCTTCAAGTATTGGAGCATCACTGGCGCCATTTGAAGCAACGATTTTATTACCATTTTCCTTTTCAACCCAACGAAAAGCAGGCATATTACTGTTATTACCATGCAAAATTCCTGCTTGAGATGCTCCTGTCTGGCTGGAGAGATCAGGTTCCCATTCACTTATTTTATAGGAATTTTGCTCTAACAACCTCTTTAAAGTTGGCATTTTCCCTTTATTTATGGCTTCTTCGAGTATAGGAACAGATAGGCCGTCAATTTCGGTAAATATCACACCCGGCTTTTTGTTTACATGATTTTCGCTCCTTTCTATTCTCCTTCTTAAAACTGATCGAAAGTAAGACGCGTCATCATCGATAGTTAATAAGGCAGATACAACAGTAGTAACGGCTGCCATGACTATGGGGGTAGTTATATATGCTAAACCTGTTATGGTAAAGCCTTCAACAATTTGACTTGTTAACCAGAGGATAAAAGCATTTAAAACAAGAAGTCCGACACCAAAGGTAGCTACAAGAAAAGGTAAAGTGTAACGAGTTAACACAGGCCATAAAACAGCATTTAAAATTCCTATAACTGCAACAGCTATAAATGCAGTTTCTACACTACTAATAATAATCCCTGCATCGAGCCATGCTATTAATAATAAGCCTAAAACTCCCGCTAGCCACAGTACAATACTTCTGCCTATAAATATTTTTAATGGTATTTCGCTTTTCATTCTAAAACTCTAATTTCGGCTTTTCAAGTTAAAAACTGTAATTTCAGGTGGGCAGTTAATTCTAATCCAGAATATGTTCGTTCCAAGTCCGCGATTTGTGTACTGAACCATATCTCCCACTTTGTATTTACCAACTGGATATTTTAAGAAGTGGGGCCCCCTGATAAATGTTCCAATACCAGGTATCATAAATTGACCCCCATGTGAGTGACCTGAAATCTGTAAACTGAATCTTCCTGTTGTTGCACTGATATCTGCAAAGTCAGGTTCATGTGCAAGCAGTATCGCAGGTTCCGAGGAGGTTAATTTATCCATAACCAGATCCA
>JAEYQZ010000211.1 GCA_023409695.1 Methanobacteriota archaeon
CTTTATCTCTGGGTAATATTGGAAATGAAAAGGCTGTTGAACCTTTAATCAATGTTTTAAGAGATGAGTACTGGCATGTGAGGGAAACAGCGGCACTGGCCCTTGGTGCAATTGGTGATAAGCGGGCTGTTGAACCAATCATCAGCGCACTAAAGGACGGGTGTTTAAATGTACAGTGTGAGGTGGTGGATGCACTGGGAAATTTGGGCGATGATAAGGCCGTTGGGCCGTTATCTGAGGTTTTAAAAGAGAATGATTATCTTTTAAAGTCATGTGCTGTGAGGTCTCTTGGTAAAATTGGTGACGATGCTGCAGTAGAATCTCTGGCAGGCTCTTTAACTGATGAAAGTTATTTAGTCCGGGTAAATGCAGCAAATGCCCTTGGAACAATAGGAGATAAAAAAGCGCTTCCCTATCTTAAAGGCGTTTTAGAATCTTCAAGTGGGGAATCTCATGAATTTGAATCTGCCTTGAAGCGTGCAATAAAAAAAATTACTTCAAAGTAATCTATTTTTAATTTTACCCTTAAAATAAATGAATAAAAATTTCTTATTTTATATTTAATATTATAATAACTATGTTTATGTTAATCTTCCTTTAAATCATTAGACGGTTCTCTATTTGCTTTTATAATTATATTTTTATATATTGAAAACGTAATATTAGTTTTAAAATAGTTTTTACCTTTTTTTAATAATTTGAGGATGTTTAATGATAATTAAGTTAGATAAAAATCCCAAAACAGAGGAAGTCTTTGACTTTATAAACGAAGCGATTTCTAAAAGAGCTTTCATGATAATTGTTGCCTGCTGCAGGATAAAGTACAGGGGCAGGGCTACAAGTAGGCTTGGATCAGGAGATAGGACAATAATTATCAAAACTGATGGTTCATTTTTAGTCCATCAGGATTATAATCTGGAGCCTGTTAACTGGCAGCCCCCTAACTGTAAGTTCAAAACAAGGATGGAAAATGGCAGGGTTTATCTCTGTGGAGTTCGAAGGAATCCTCCAGAATCTCTTGAGGTTGAAATATGTAAAACTCATATGGTATCTTATCATATAGGTAAAGACATTAAAAAGCTTGAACTTGCAGGTTATGAAGAAGATATGCGTACGATGATAATGGAAAGTCCAGAACTTATTGAAAGTGGATTCAGGCCTACTTCTAAAGAATATCAGGTATCCGCGGGATTTATAGATATACTGGGTAAAGATAAAAATGGTAATTTAACTGTATTGGAGCTTAAAAGCAGGCGCGCAGGAACTAATGCTGTTAAACAGCTTAAAAGGTATATTGATGACTTCGCGGATCATAAAGAGTTTGTAAGGGGAATCCTTGTGGCGCCATCTGTAACCGAGGAAGCTCAGGAACTGCTTGAAGAATACCAGATGGAATTTAAGGCGCTTGAACCCCCTAAAGAACTTAAAAGTGCTAAAAGTGTTACACTGGACTTTTTCAATAAATAATCAATCAGTAAATTTGAAAAGAAGATGGGCAAATCCATTATTTGGATGTGCCTCTCATTTTTGATTTATTTTTATTTATGTTAGATTTGAAAGGGAACAGTACTTTAAACATATTTTTAAATGGTTTTCTGTAGATGTGGAAGTGAATCATGGCAGCTATAACCATTAGAAGTGATAGTTCTACATGCCAGTATGCTAGACCCTGCCTGTAAACCAGACCAACACTTAAATTTATTATATAGATTAACAACACTCCTGTAATGCCTGATCCAAGGAAACCTCCCATTAACAGCAAGTTCCACAATTTTTTATGTTTTCTAGGCTTTAAGATACCTTTACTAAATAGATAATGTGTAAAAAGGTACGCGCCTATGATTAAAAGGCTCACTGGAATTATGTGGTAGTCATTGTTAGTATTTAATGAATCACCAGTTCCTGAACTGGGATCGTGGACTGTAGTTGTGCTTGCATTTGTCTGGTCTGAAGTTCCATTTGAAATATTGTCTCCACCGCTGTCTGTAGATGGGGTATTTTGAGTATCTCCATTTGAATTGGTATTGGAGTCTGTACTTTGAGTGTTTGCAGCGGCGGCCTGTGATAGATCGCAGATTCCGTCTCCAGTACTGTCTGTGTAAAGATGGCACTGTCCGGGATAGGGGTCGTTTGTTAAACCGTAGGGACAACCTCCTGCACAAACTCCTGACATGGCTGATGCTGCAATTGCAGGTACAGTTGCTGCAGCGCCAATTATTTTCTGTTTTCTGGGTGAAATATTTTGATTTATTGTTTCTTTTAAACTAATTAGCTTATTTTTTATGTTATCTCTCAAGATCTCACCCTCTTGCCTGTAAATAGTCTTCTGGTGCTTTTCCAGTAAATGATTATGTGGAATGCTGTAACTAGGGCCATGGTGATGCCGAATTCTACATGCCAGTAAAGAAGTCCTAAATTAATGGATGTAATTATGCCTAGTTCAAGTAAAACCATGAGTACAAATCCCGCCAATGCAGTTACTAAAAATGCACTGAATAGGATAAAGTTCCATAAATTCACATGAATTGATTTTTTTATTAAACCTGCTTTGTAGAGTGTATATGTTACTATATAACCTGCTACAAACGGTATTGAAGGTATAACTGTTTCATAAACCATGATGATCACATTACTTTAAAAGTGCCTCCGAGGCTTTTTAATTAAAATAAGTGAAGTGTAATAAAAATAATTTTTCCAGAATTACTCCCAAATCATTCCCAAATTCTTCCATAATCTCTTTTTTGAGTATTTAAAGCAAAATAAAGGGCGTTTATATGTATTACTTTTACTATTCTGATTTTTAAAAAGCTTAAATACAAACATCGTAGAGAAATGAGTTTTAAAAATGGAATATTCGAACAGTTCATGTTAACTGCTTGTTATAAGTTTAATCTATCTGGCTGTGGCTTTATTTACAGGTATAATTCTAGTTAAATTTTAAATACTTGTATTTTATAACTTCTTTAGCCTTGATAGATTTAGATAGTGATGTATAAAATAAATCGCATTTTAATTTTATTTTTCAAATATTTGGATTCATAGCTAAGGTAATAGTTTAATCTAGCTATAACTATTTATAGGATTATATTCTATAATCTAAATAGGATTATATAGACCAGTCATTATAATTGGATGGTATTATGAAAAAAACTGATACAAGAGATCGGATAGTAGAAGCTGCAACGGTTCTTTTTCAGCTTAAAGGATATCATGCTACTGGATTAAATGAAATTTTAAAAGAAAGTAATGCTCCTAAAGGCTCTTTATATTATTATTTTCCAGATGGTAAGGAACAACTGGCGCTAGAAGCTGTAAATTTGACAAAAGAATTTGTTGAGAAAACAATAAAAGAACGACTTGCAAAAATTGAGGATCCTGCAGAATCCATTAAAAATTCCATCGAAGAAATGGCTGATTTAGTATATACTCAAAAAGATGAAAAAATAGCACTTAGAAGCACTAAAAAAGTTTCTATCAATCTTATTGCGCTGGAAACAGCTGCAACTAATGAAAATTTAAGAAAAGCGTGCGAATCTGCTTTTAATGCATGGCAAGATGCTTACACTCAGAAGTTAATAGACGGAGGGTTCAGCAAAGAAAAAGCAGAAACCCTTGGATTGGTTATTCAGTCAATGGTTGAAGGAGCAATAATCATGTCTTTAACGAAAAAGAGTGATAAGCCTTTCATTGAGATTGCAAAGCAGATTCCTATTCTACTGGCTCAATAATAACGATTATTGAATGAATTTTGAATGATTTTTTTACAAAATTATGTAGACTGGTCTAATTACATTAATGGAAATTATCTCTAATTTTTCAATTATGTAGACTGGTCTAATATTGGAGTGAATTCAAAAATGGTTTTAAATACAGATGATGATTATTCACAAATGGTTTTAGATTCAAACAAACATAATTCATTATTTAACAAAAATAGCACTAAAAAAATTTTATTTATACTTTTACTTGGCGGATTCATGTCTATGTTAAGCGAAACCGCATTGAGTATTGCATTTCCACATATAATGCTGCAATATAATATTTCGGCAGGGATAGTGCAGTGGCTGACCACTATTTATGTTCTTGTTTCAGGTATTGTATTCCTTATCAGTGCCTTTCTTATTGAGAGATTTTCAACTAGAAAATTGTTTATGTCTTCAATGATATTTTTAATTATAGGAACGATAGTATCTGGTATTTCATCAAATTTTCCGGTTTTATTTGCTGGACGTGTAATTCAGGCAGTTGGAACAGGTATCCTTGTACCTCTAATATTTAACACAATACTAATATTGATTCCAAGACAAAAACAGGGATTAGTCATGGGACTTGTGTCTCTTGTAATTCTTTCTGCACCAATGTTTGCACCAGTGTTTATGGGCTTTCTTATGGGCTTTATGGACTGGCACTGGTTCTTTTTGCTGGTTTTAGTCTGTTTTATAGTCACAGCAGTTTTAGGGCTATCTTATTTAAGGAATGTCACTGAAGTAACACGTCCAAAACTTGATATTTTATCTGTTATCCTGGCTGCTGTGGGATTCAGCGGAATTATAACTGGATTCAGTGGTTTGGGGGACTATGGATTGGGCTTAAATGTTAGCATACCTTTGGTTATAGGTATAACCACACTTATACTATTTTCAATACGTCAACTAACAATGGAACATCCTTTACTGGACCTTCATGTTTTTAAGTATCCCTTTTTCACCATAGGAATAATAATTAATGTAATTAACGTGATGGTTGTTTTTGCAATAGTGATTATACTTCCAATGTATCTGCAGAATGGACTTGGAACCACTTCTTTCGTTGCTAGCCTTGTAATGCTGCCTGGAAGTATTTTAAACTGTTTATTACCTCTTCTTGCAGGCCATATATACGACAGACATGGGCCAAGGGTTATCGTTAGCTCAGGTCTCGCCATTATGTGCATTTCCATGATATTTTTATCGAACCTTTCTGTTTCAACGACTCTTGTGGCTGTGTTAATTATAAATTGTGGTTTATATGTAGGATCTGCCCTTTTAATGTCTCCGAACCAGACAAATACCCTTGGAAATTTAGATTCTAAACATTATGCCTCAGGTTCAGCTATAATGACTTCTTTGCAGCAGATGGGGGGTGCAGTTGGCTCATCTCTATTTGTAAGCTTTATGTCATTTGGTCAGCACAGCTACCTTCAAAATATCGTTAATCCGAATTCAACACAGCAAATATCTGCACTGGTATCAGGTGTAAACTTTTCATTTCTAATGGGGGCAATAATACTTGCGTTTGTATTTGTTCTTTCTCTTTTTTTAAAGAAGGAGGTGCATACTTAAAATAAATTACTTTTTTATATTTTTGACTGTAATGCTCTTTAAAACATAAATTTTAGTATAATTGCAGATAAAAACAGTTGTTAAAAAGGTAGAGTTGTTGGAAAAACCTTTTTATTAATCTTTCTGGAATAACATTATTATTCCAGTTATTAAAAGCCATAATCCAATTAATATGCCTAAATACAGCGGATCTTTAATGAATGCCGCTACAATTATGTATATTATACCTAAAACAAGGGATACAAGTCCTGTCCATCTGTTTCCTAGAGTTTTACTTGCTATAGCAACAATTCCTGCTATTATCAGGAATATACCTGCAATAAACACGAATAAAGCTGCTACGAAACTAAACAGTGCTGGATTGAATACAAATCCTAGACCCAGAATTAATGCCAAAAATCCTAAAATGAGCTCTACGATGCCCATAACTGCACTTTCGCCCATTGAGCCTGCGCCCATAAATAGAAGACCTAAACCCAAAAATAGCACTGCAACACCAGTTAGCACGCTAAATGGAATTACTCCTAAAAGTGGGAATGCTAAAACTATTAAACCTAAAACTATGAGAATTATCGCGTTTCCCATTTTTTCCATACTAATCACCTCTTAGCCTTTTTCCCAACAACTCTCCAATTCTAACAATAATTAATAATTGCCATTATTAATTATTATATTTTGCTATAACTTAATAGAGCTAATAAATGGATAATTAAAATCTAAAAATCATAAATAACCTATAAAAAGCATTTTAGGACATATAAACATTTATAAATGACCATATTGCATTAATTAATTTAAAAGCTAAAAAAAATCTTCTTTTAAGGTTTAAATAATTTTATACCATATGCATCTTAATTTTTATAGCCCAATTGGTTAACTTCTATAAATTTACTTATTTAGAATATGGAATACAGTATTCTCATCAAAAATAAGACTTTGTCAGGCAGTGCTTTATGAAACTGGAAAGATCAATAATCCGCAAATTTATGCTAGTTTTGAACCAGTTTTAATTTAATCCGCTCAGCTAGCCCTTTATTTACAAGTGGAACTCTGGTTAAACTTTTAATACTTGCTTTTTCTAACTCTTCTATACTTGGGAAGCATTTATAAATATTTTCAGTTATTTTAAGGCCGACACCATGAATATCCTTTAAAATAAGCCATATTCTTGTTTTTTCAGTGTTTTGAGTCCATTCCCAGAAACCTTCCAGATCTTCATAGGCCAGACCTCTATAATAATTACCGCTGTGGGCGAGATAATGACATTCTTTACACAGCAGAGCTAAATTATGGGATTCATCCTGGTCTTTAATTGTAGAACCCATTACTGGAATGATGTGGTGTATTTCAAGATTTTCAAGGGATCCACACGCTACACATAAATTCTGATCCCTCTTTAAGACATATCTTTTTGTTTTTGCACTAATTCCGTTTCTACTGTCTTTCTGCACTACTTTTCCATCTAGAAGATAAAACTGCCTCGCATATCCTTTGCTGCAGTTTACAGCTCTTGTAATTTCTTCAGTAGTTATTTCTTCTCCCCACGTTTCCTTTAATGCGATGATTTTATCCTTTTTAAGATCGGTATCGAGATTATCATCTAAAAATTTGGTATACAGTTCATTTAAACTGTTTTTCACACAGCTTAAATCTTCTAAAAGACTTTTAAATTCATCTGTATTTTCTACAGCCATTAAAAGGTCTAGTTCTTCACTGGATTTTGTAATTCCGCCCAAGTGTTCGTCTAGATGAGTTTGTGTGAGTTCCCACAGCTCATCAAGGATTTTATATTTCCTGTTTTTAAGTTCAAAGTGATAATCTTCGAGATAATCTGTATCCATGGTTCTCATTTTGATTAATGTTTAATTAAATTTTTACATTAGTGGTCAAAAAAAATAGTAGTAGAAAAATATCTAAAAAAAGTTAAATAAATTTTAATCAGTTCTTGCTCTAATATGGGGATCAAAGTTTAATGTGCCCCTTTTTGATATCTCTTTTTTATAAGCTATCTGGGCATTTTGAATTGGAATTAACTCAATATCCCACGGGGAATCTTTTTCATATTCAATTTTAACTATTCCCATATCTTCCTGTATATTTATTGATTTTACGTTGTTTTTACCTTTTTCAAAGACTTTTTCATTATCTGAATTAGATACTTTTAGTTTAGTGGCCCATACCATGTTATTCATCTTCATTGATTGTTTGCACTTATCAAATCAAATTATTAATCAATGCTCATAAAGAGCAGGTTAGTTAAGAAATAAAATTCTTTAAAATAAAAATTTCTATCAATACAATATTGGTTGACATTGCTCTTATATTTTTAATTAATATTGAAAAATCTTAGATTTTTCACATGCAAAAACCTTTGATTTTTGCGGTTGCAAAACTACGTTTTGCAAACAGTGAAAATAAGAACATTAGAAAACCATAGGTTTTCTATGCTTGCAAATCTTTGATTTGCAGCCGTGAAAATTAAAATTTTCACATGCCCCAAAAATTCTACGAATTTTTGAGGGATTTTCACATGTGGGAAAATTCATAATAACTATATAATTTCACTGCAGTTTGAGCTGCCGATATTTTTAAAAAGGGATAAAAAAATAGTATAATTTAAAATAATTATTAATTAATCGGTAATTCTTTTATTTACTTCTTCTTTATCTAGCTTCAATATAACATAGTCTCCAAAACTATGTATATCTTCATCAGATACTTTTAGCTGTTTTTTTCTAAAAGCAGGCCCTGTGGATATGAGTACGTTATGGATCAGGCACCCTGCAGGGTCGATGAGCATGTCACTTACTCTACCTACTTCCATAGCATCATCGGTTAAGACGGTTTTTCCTACAATATCTTTAAATAGAATGCCCCTTTCTGCCAGTTCACCTAATTTATTGACTTTAGGTTTTAGATTAACATCTTCTCCATTTAATTTTAACTGTACATAGTCTCCTATTTTATTCAGGTCTTCTTCTTTAATTGAAAAATATTTTTTATTTAACGTGGATCCTGTAGCCACCCATATTTTATCTACAAGGCAATGTTTTAGCTTTATTTCAAGTTCAGCTATTTTACCTGCTTCTTTAGCATCATTATCTAAAACTGTCATCCCTATAAATTTGCTGGCTTTCATTTTTAACACCTTCAAAATTTTAAAAAAATTTTGTGGTTCGAAAAATCTGTCAAAATCTACGATTTTGACGCGTCGAAAATCTCTGATTTTCGACAGCTTCGATTTTTCGCACACCTTCTCCTTTTTAATTGGTAACACATATTTTATTTTTTATAATATAAATAATATTCGTTTAAAAAAGTGGTGTAGTTGTTTAAATAATTTATTGGGTATTATGCTATTTTTATTAAGTTTATTTAAATTTTTCATGTTGTAACAGTGTTATTATTGTTTTTTAGGGGTATGTACTGGCAGATTATTATGTACTTTTCATGCATTACATTTTGAATAAATATTAATTATTAGTTAAAAATAATTACTTAAACTATTTCAAACAAATTATAGTTGGGTTTTAACATGACTGAAACGCTTGCATATGATGTAGAACAGAAAGAAGGTAATTTTGAAATAAGAAAATATGCGGATTATATTTTAGCCCAGGTAGATATCGAAGCATCATTTGATGATGCTATACGTAAAGGATTCATGATCCTTGCAAGTTACATTTTTGGAGGTAATAGAAAGCGTTCCAAGATTGCAATGACTGCACCTGTTGTAGAAGAAAAAATGAGCGAAAAAATAGAAATGACCGCTCCAGTAACTGCTGAAACAGTTAATGCTTCAGAGAAGATAGCCATGACTACTCCAGTTACTGAAGAAAAAACAGAAGCTAATTTTCAACGTATATCTTTTGCAATGCCCTCAAAGTATACTGCGGATACTTTACCAGAGCCCAATGATAAAAGAGTTCATTTTAAAGAATTTAAAAATCAAAAAAATGCTGTCTTAAGATTTAAAGGCAGAGTAAAAGAAAAACTTGCTGCAGAAAAAATTGAAGAACTAAAAAAGTGGCTTTCAAAAAATCAAATTAAGCCAAAATCACGTTTTATGGTAGCCCAATATAACCACCCCGCAGTACCTGGATTTTTAAGGAGAAACGAGATAATAGTGGAAGTTTAAAAAATAGAACTTATTTTTTAATTACTTTTTATCATATATTCCATCTTAAAGTTATTAAACATGCTCAAAAATATTTTAACTAAATAAAGACAATAATAATTATGGACAGTAAACAGAGAAACAGAATATTAATTCTGCTTTTTGTAGGCGTCTTTATGGGGGCCCTTGATATTGGTATTGTGGGGCCAGTACTGCCTGCCGTTAAATCATTTTTTGCTGTAAATGACAGGGCTGTTTCGTGGATATTTACAATCTACATCCTTTTTTTCATGATAGGAACTCCTCTCATGGCTAAAATATCTGATGTTTACGGTAGGAGAAATGTATACATACTTGATATATTTCTGTTTGCTGCGGGTTCGCTGATCACTGCATTTTCTTCTTCATTTGAAATAATGTTGATTGGAAGGGCTATTCAGGGATTTGGAGCTGGAGGTATCTTTCCAGTTGCAAGTGCATTCATCGGGGACACTTTTCCACCAGAAAAAAGAGGTTCTGCACTTGGGATAATAGGCTCCGTATTTGGTTTGTCTGCAATTTTCGGGCCAATACTTGGGGGGTTACTTCTTAACTATGGTTGGCAATGGCTTTTTATAATAAATCTACCTATAGCTGCAGGAATTATTGTTGCAGGATATTTCATATTGCCTAAAACTAAAAGAAAATGGGTTTCAGATTTTGATTGGTATGGGACTCTGGTGCTTGGAATTCTTGTTACCTCGCTGGCATTTGGAGTAAATCAAATAGACAGCAGCAATTTTACAGAAAGTCTTAAATCGCTTTATGTATGGCCATTCTTACTATTTTCTGTCGCGTTATTGCCTGTGTTATGGAAAATTGAAAAGGCCGCTGAAGACCCTGTAGTTCAAATTAATTTATTAAAAAATAGGGAAGTTAGGCTAGCTACAGGCATATCTATAGGTTCTGGCTTAAGTCAGGTAGCAATAGTATTCCTTCCATCATTCGCGGTAATTTCATTATCTTTACCTACTTCTACTGCAAGTTTAATGATTCTCCCTCTGGTAATTACTATGGCTATCAGTGCACCTCTGATTGGTAGGTTGCTTGACAAATTTGGATCAAAAAAGGTGATGTTTACAGGCAGCTTTATATTAATTGCAGGCCTTTTTATTTTAAGCTTCTTTGCATCTTCATTCTATATTTTTATTCTATCGGGTATCATTTTAGGTGTGGGGTTAATCACGATTATTGGGGCACCGTTGAGATACATCATGTTGTCTGAAAGTCCAGAAAAATACCGGGCTTCAGGACAGGCTCTGATCAACATCAATGCTAGTGGGGGTCAGTTAGTTGGCGGTGCGTTAGTTGGGGGTATAATTGCTTCTGGTGGCGGTACTTATGCAGGTTATGAATTTGCATATATTGCAGTCGGTATTGCAGCTATTATTATGCTGTTTTTAACTATTGGCCTTAAAAGCCGTTTAGAGCAAGTTAAAACTATGAAAATGAATTCAAAAAGCTGATTAAGAGATTATTTTTTTAAATATGTTGTATTATATGGATGCTTTTATAAGAAATTCCATAATTTATTCCTATTTTATATTACTGCAGTTCTATATGATAAGGTATAAAAATAGTAAAAATAAACATATGGCTAGTGTAAGTTGGAAATATATATGCATAAAACATATAAAAATCTCCGATTTTTATTGTGAAAAATCTAGGATTTTTCAACATGTAAAATCTCTGATTTTACTCGTGAAAAAATCTTCGATTTTTTCAACATAGTATGGAACAACTGGAAGAGCGTTATACTCTAAATTTTCCATGGACTTAGACTTCAATTTGGAGTAGTGAATAAATGGTACAGTTAATTAAAACCTCTGTAAAATGCTACAAAAAGAGAGCTAAAAAGACAGTGGGCGGTAAACAAAAGGTTTATGAGTATAATCAGTATCTTATTCCCCTTAAAAGATCTGATAACCTGGAATGTAAAGAAGGAGTGCTTATAATACCTGAAAAATACTTTAAAGACTTATTTGGTGTAGAAGATACATGGGCAGTAAAGGAGTACTTAAGCAAGCTTAAAGGATATGAAATGAGCATTGAAGGCTATAAAAAAGAATTTAAAGAACTTGAACTTAGATATCAGAAAGAATTTAAGGATCTGGAATGGAAGCACAGCGAATTATCCAAATCTTACAAGGAACTTTTAAGCAAACACACCAAAGCCACAAAATTATACAAAATGGATACCTCAAAACTCCAGGAATTAGAAACTAAATCTAAAGAACTGGCTAAACAGTTGGAACTTAAAGACATTGAATACAAAAAATTAAAAGAAGACTATGAACTTGCTTTAAATAAGGATGTTATTATTGAGGAGCAGCTCAAACCAGATGAAGATAAAGGTGATGAAGACAAAGATTTCTGGTCCATGATAAAGAATCGCCTTGGAAAAAAGGAATTAGCGTCCAAAGATGAATAAACTTTAATATTTTTTAATTTCATTTAATTTCATTTAATTTCATTTAATTTAATTATATTTTATATGAGCGATTTCATGATTGAATACTCTGATTTTGAAAAAATAGTTCTGGATAAACTTGGAAGGGATGTAAGGATCGAGGTAAATGAAGATCAGCATAATGCAATAACTTCTTCTCCTGATACATCTTTATTTATAGTGGCTGGTCCTGGAAGCGGTAAAACAACCGTAATGGTTCTAAAAATACTGAAATTTATTTTTGTAGATGGCATAAAACCATCTTCAATTCTGGCAACCACTTTTACAAGAAAGGCAGCTGCACAGTTAAAATCCCGGACTGTTGAATGGGGAAATGAACTGAAATCAACTTTAATGGAAAATCCAAAGTATTCATC
>JAEYQZ010000225.1 GCA_023409695.1 Methanobacteriota archaeon
AGAAGATGATATGGTAGGTATCGCAATAACTGGAGGAATAGCTCCACTTTGTGCTGCAAAAGAAGCAGGTTGTTCTGTTAATATTAAATTAGCAGAAAATATAATGGAATTTGGAGATATGGAAAAACTAGTCCCTTCAAAGCCCGCATTAAAAACCAGTACATCTGAAACTGGAGAAAAAGTTAAATTTTTACTTTCAAAAGCATGGAACCTTATATACAACGTGGACTTTGATATCGAAACTCAAAAGGGCGACGTAATTGCAAATGTATCCTATGTAAATAACGATGACCTTGACGATGCACTTGAAATAATAAACCGTGTATTCCAAACCAAGCCCGAGTACTGTACAAGTAAATTTTATAAAATAATTCCCCATGCAGATGGCGATAGAACTGGAATTGCCACAGTATGCAGCTTTACCATTGACGGCATACTGGTTAAAAATGATATACTTGTAACTCCAAAATACAGCGGAATTCTTGAGATAGAAGAAAAAGGCCCGCGGTTTACAGAACTCACATCATACAGCGGATCATCCCTTGATCCTCATGAAGTTTATATTTCAAAGGGAATGACATCTGTTTTAGATTCATTAGAAGGGACTGGAAGAATACTTGCAAGTTTAAGAGAAATCCCTTACATGGCAAGGTCCAATGCCATAGATATTTTAGATAAGGTTCAGGAAACTGGATTTTCAATCCTTAAAATAGGAAATCCAAGCGAACTTCTTTATAACGCTAAGGTAGAAAGGTATCACGTAGGCATAGCAGCCCCTGGCGGTCTAAATCCAATTGCAGCATTAAATGAAGAAGGCATACCCGTCCATGTAAAAGCTGTAGAGACCATGATGAACCTGTCCGATATGGAAGAATTCTAGATCTTCCAAAAACTTTATTTATTTTACTGCTGATTTTTTATAAGGTGTAATCAAATGCTTATCGATGAAATTACATACAAACCAATTGGACTAATACATTCTCCATTCAAAAACCTGGAAGGTATGCCCATACAGCCAGTAGGTGCAAAAGGCGTTGAAGGAGAAATACATCTAGACGAAAAATATGAAGAAGGACTTAAGGATCTTGAAGGATTCTCACACATAGTTCTGATCTATCATCTTCACCTTTCCAAAGGATATTCACTACAGGTAAAACCATTTTTAGATACTGTAAAAAGAGGAATCTTCGCGACAAGAGCTCCAAAACGCCCCAATGCAATAGGGATGTCAGTAGTATGCCTTGACAAAATAGAAGGATCAACAATACATATATCCAATGTAGATGTTGTTGATGGTACTCCCCTTTTAGATATTAAGCCTTATATACCAAATTTTGATAAATGTAAAGGTGAAGAGCTGCGTATCGGATGGTTTGAAGATAAACATGAAGATGCAAATCATAAAAAGTCTGATGACAGATTTATAAATTAAATAATTTTCTTATTTTCAGTTTAATACACTTTTAACTCCTAATTTTATAAATTTTTTGTATAACGATCCTTTAACCTAATTTTTAAAGGTAAAAAGCTCTTAAAAGAGAATAAAATATATTTTAAAACTCAAATTATTCTATAATACCTATCAGCGGCATAATTTAACTTTTATCGCCTTTAAAAGCATGAAAAAGTATTTAATATATAAAATCTAGAATATACCATAATAATCATGGAGGAAGATATAATGAAATTAAGTGCAAGAAACCATATTAAAGGAACCGTAAAAAATGTTGATGAAGGCGCTATAATGGCTAATGTCAAAATAGAAATTGATGCTCCAGACACAATAACTTCCGTAATCACTAAAGAATCCATTAAAGATTTAGATATCAAAGCCGGCGATAAAGTAGTCGTTATCGTTAAATCCACTGAAGTCATGATAGGGAAAGAATAATCTCACTTATTCTTTTTAAACCAGATCATTCGCTATTTTTTCATTATATTAAGGTACTGCCTACTTTTTTAACTTACTAAAACTATTAAAATCTATTTTTTGATAATTACAATATTTTAACGATACTTCTCTGGCATATTAACATCCTCATATTTATAAAAAATCGTTTAACAGATTATTGAATTATTAATTAATGATTATTTATTCAAAGAGGAGGATACAAGTGAAAATGAGTGCAAGAAACATGCTTAAAGGCACCGTAGAAAATATTGAAGAAGGAGCAGTAATGGCCAATGTAAAGGTTAAAATTGAAGTTCCAGACATAATAACTGCTTTAATCACTAAAGAAGCTGTTAAAGACTTAGAATTAGAAAAAGATGAAAAAGTCACTGTCATCGTTAAGTCTACAGAAGTTATGGTTGGAAAAGAAGAATATTAACCTATTCTTCTTTTTTTAATTGAATAAGTTGATATCCAGTCAGCCAATTTTTTAGTCCCTAGTTACAGCTTTAAGTACTCCTTTTTCTTCATTAACAAATAATATAACTTCACCATTTACAGGGCATGGTTTTACAGGCTTATTTCCTTCATTAAATACTGTTCCCTTTGTAATAGAGCGACCATTTGGAGTAAATATTCCATCAATACCTGCCGCAATAAGTTTTTCAACTGGCTGCGGTCCCTTAAGTTTCCTAATTTTTCCTATTTGTAAAAATCTCCCATCATTTTTAGTTGATGCAAGCCCCAATCCTGCAATAGCACCAATTACACCATTTTCATTCCCAACAATAGATTCCAGTTCAATATTTGAATTTAGTGCAAGATTCTGGGCTCTTTTAGGTGTAAGAACAGTTTCCTTAGCATCTTTACCATATGCAACAATTGCTGGAGAAATACGGCTTTCATGAGCTACGGCAAGCCCGGGGTTGCTGTCTTCATTAAAATTATCCCGCATCACTTCTTTAACCAGTTCAAAAATATCATCTACATGCTCTTCTTCAGCATCTACATGAATAACAGCACCAAAGTTATGCAAAGAAAAATTGATATCTGGATGCACGTAAAACTGGTGCCGTGTAACGCCGTAAACAGGATATTTCTTTGAAATTTTGCCTGCAATTATACGTGCAAATTTCCCTGTGCCCACAGATTCAGCGTTACTTGTGTCATCTATGCCTACATAAATTGTCATAATCCCATCCATCACGTGTTATTGATCATTATCGTTTTTCCAGTTTTAGGATCCTTATAAACTGTACCTAACTGCGTTAAACCATTTGAAGAGCTAGAAGATGAATTTTCAGAAGTTACGTTCACTTCTTTACCTAATTTAAGATCAACAGTCTTGCTCACTTCCTGCGGTGATGAATTCATGAATATTATTGTAAATATAAGGAACCCAACTGCGAGCACCAGCATACAGTCTATCATGTTAACAGCGTAGATCATAGGGTCTATTTCTTCATCTGAAGAGAGTATTTTTTTCCGCCGTTTCATCATTTTCTTTTTCAACATCAAGAAATCTCCAGAATTGTGTCTACCAGTGTTTCAAGGTTGGAAATATCTTCTTCATACCATCTACGCCTGATTTTTGATGTAATGAATGCCACTGCTGCTGCGGCCATACCCATTACCGCTGCATCAAATGCAATAAGTAGGTGCTGTGCCAGGCTCTGAATATCCCCAGAACCTAAAGCTGTAAGTCCCGGACCTAATGGAATTAAAGTCCCCATAAGACCAATTGCCGGAGAAATCTTTGCGATTATATCGGTTCTCTCCAGTTTCTTAGAGGCCCATAAACCTTCATCTTCAACCATTTTAATGGCGAGAGATTCCCTAAAGTCATTGCTCACTTTTGAACTTTCAGCTAAAGTTTTGAGTACCTCTTTATGCCTTTTTGGGATTTTACCTTCTTCAATCACTTTAATTATTTCATCATGATTTCCGCCCTTTACGGCTAAAATCTGATTTATAAATTGTTTAATGTCAAATTCATGCTTTCTCCGCTTGTAATATTCCGCCAGCAAAATACCCATATTGATCAGGGCATATATAAAGAAAAGTGAAAGTATAATAAGTACCGGTGTCAGGAGACACTGAGTAACTGCATGCATTGTGC
>JAEYQZ010000260.1 GCA_023409695.1 Methanobacteriota archaeon
CTCCATTACAGGGTGATATATCTATTATGGACCGTCCAGAATCATGGATCCCCAACCAGACAACTCAGGAAGAGATCATAGGCTACCGGTTGAATTTAGTACGCGGTAAACAAACTGTAGGGATACATGACTTTAATAATTCTTTTGTTGAGAAATTGCAGGAGATTTCCCTTGCATCCACTTCAATTGAAAGTGAGGCTGAATTTGGAAGCCGCCCAAAGGGTCTTTCATTCAGCGATGAGACAGCGCCCCACGGCCCAAGTGCTTTAATTGAAAAATTTGACATAGATGCAGTTAAATGGGACCGCCAGCTGGAAAAGGTGTACTACGACACTGATTTTAAGGCAGCTTCAGCCACAGTTGACCTCCACAGTAAAGGGGTTCCCTTTTCAAGTATCCAGAAGGCATTTTCTGTGGGGACAATGGGAATTGAAAAAAACAGGAAATTAGTCCCTACAAGGTGGTCAATCACAGCCTGTGACACAATTATAGCAGATAATTTACTCAGAGAAGTCAGGCATTATGATATACTTGATACCTACAGGGTGTATGAATTCAGCAGCCTTAATAATTATTATGCAGTACTTTTACTCCCAATGGAATGGCAGTATGAATGGATTGAAGCGTTCATGCATGTTATGGGTCGTGAAGAGCTGATATTTGCAGACCATGAACTAAACGGCGGTAAAAAAGAATATTCCTGTGTAGGTGGATGTTACTATACTTGCAAAATGGCTGTCCTTGAGGCTCTTGCGAGTGAGAAGAAGCAGGCGGGCGCGATAGTACTTCGGGAGGCTTATAATGGGTATGTTCCTCTTGGAGTTTTCAATGTCAGGGAAAATGTAAGGAGTGCAATGAATGAAATCCCAAGGGAATTTGAAGATATGAAAACAGCTCTTGCTTATATTGAAAGTAAATTAAAGCTTCCAATGGATAAATTCAAAGAAACCAGTACTTTGCTTCAAGATTTAATGAGATCCAGACAGATGACTCTGGATAACTTTTTTAAATAATTTTTTTAATTTAGTTTGTAGAATTAATAATTTCAAAGAATAAGAGTTTAATTTCTTTTTTGAACTGTTTTTTTATATATTTGAAAATAAATAGCATTCTATTATATTAAAAGCTGATAAATTATTTATTCAACCATTTTATAAATTACAACATATTGATAACTTTTTGAGATGATCTAATTGGAACTACACTTTAAAAAACCCTCAAAAGAAGCTAGAAGTGCAATGTGTGAAGCTGCAAAGAATATTGATTATGCATCAAACAGGGGATTTGATGAAGTTAAGCTTGCACAGGATAAAATAAGTGAAATTACAGGGCATGAACATGTAAAAACTGTAAATAGTGGAAATTCTGCAATTCTGGCAGCGGTGAATTCATTTAAAGATAAAATATTAATTCCAGATCAGGGGGGTTGGACAGGATTTAGAAATATGGCGGAGTTCCGGGGCATAGAAGTCATAGAAATGCCAACAGACATCGGAATTATCGATCCTGAGGCTCTTGAAGACACTATTAATAAATATAAACCAGAAGCTCTTTTTATAACAAGTTTTGCAGGATATATGGCAGAACAGCCTGTAAAAGAACTGTTTGAAATATGTGATGATAACGGAGTAATTCTGGTTGAAGACGCTTCAGGGGGAATTGGAGATAGAGAAAAAAAACTGGGAAATGGTGAACATGCACATGTAATTGTAGCTTCAACAGGTTCCCCTAAAATAATAAACGTTGGAAGCGGCGGATTTATCTCAACAAATAACAATGAACTTTTTAAAAAATCTAAGATCCTTTTGAAAACATTAAAAGCAAACTCTGTAACATGTGCAGGAATATCAGCGGAAATTAAAAATGCCCCAAAGATATTATCAAAAACAACTGAAGCATGTGGTGTGCTTAAAAAAGAATTTAAATCTGTAATTCATCCTGATAAAAGGGGAATAAGTGTTGCTTTGAAAACAGATGATCCTAAAAAAACTGGATATTTGCTCCGACAAAAGTTAAAAGCCGACGGAAGAAGTATAGTAACTGTATGCCCTAGATACGAAAGAGTAATGATCGACGCTGTATGTCTGGAAATTAAGAATCTTGATGTGAAGTGTCTGGAAAATGATAATTTAGAAGAAATCATTCAAATTATTAAAGGAATAATTAATTAGGATTAATTTTAATTTAAAGTTAAGAGTTCAATAAATGCTGAAATTTTTAAGAAATTCAGGTTCTTGAATCTAAAAAAATTAAATTAAGTTTCAAGTATCAGCAGTGTGGTTTTTTCTATCATTACATCGGATATGCCACTTGCAGTTTTTATTTCTCCCTCTGAAATATCATAAATATCTTTTAAAAGATTTTCATCAGGATTTAATACACTATCATCTCTTTTATCTAGTATTGTTCCTAATTCATCCATGATAGTTTCACTGCAGTCTACAGCAACAGCACATATATTCATTTCACCTTCTTTTAGCCCTAAAATTGAAAGTGCTTTGGATATTTGCCTTTGTGCAGATGCACGCACGCATATTTCAAGTCCAAGGTCTTTTGCAATGTTTTCATTTCGCTCAAATGCTTTAATTGCATGAACTGCTGCATGAATGATATGCTCACGGCCGGCAATTCCATCAGCATTTAAAAGCTGAACAGTACAGTTTTTGCTTATTCCGTTTATACTACTCATTAATTTTCCGAAATCATCGATATTTGACTTGAAGCCAGCTATCTGGATATTGTATTCCATAGTTATTTCCTCAAAAGTCTCTCTTTTTTAACCTCATATTAAATAAGTCAATGAATCTCTTAAATTTTTTGTGGGTATCCTTTTAGAATTTCAAAAAATCAGTTAAAATAAATTCAGATTATTGATGGTGTTCCATATAAATCTCAATATAATCAAATAAACCGATTAAAACCACAGCAAGTGCTCCAACTACATACCAGTGATAATCTTGGGGTTCATGATTTTCTAAAGATTTTATTTTATTTCCCATTTCATTGACTACTTTTACTGCGGTTTTTAAACGTGAATTTATTTCTTTAACTTTTTCTTCGCCGTCTTCAAATTCTAGATCTTGAAGCCTGTTATCTAAAAATTCAGATATTCTTGTTAAGGAAATTCCAATTTCTTCTAAGTTTCCCTCTTTTATAACTTCCGGGTCTGTCACACCTTTTATAAAAAGGCCACTGTAAGACTCTTTAAAGGCTTTAATAATTTCTAAAAATGATTCTTCAATCTCAACATGGTATGTTTTATTTTCTGTGTCCATAATATTTAATATATAAAAACTATTATTTAATTTTCTAATATTAGGATCAGATGGTAACTTAAATTGAGGAGTATCTTTAAATTAAATATTTAAAAGCTAATTAAAGATTTATTTGATCTATTAGCTTGTAAAATAAAATTAAAATCAACAAAAAAGCTTAAATTTAATTATTAAATCTATATTAGATGTTTAATATCTTTTAATTAAATAATAATTGCCATTCGATTTTTTTAGGTAAAATAAACTCCATTTGCATTCAAGAAAAATTTATTACCTTTAATTTACATTAAAATAGTATAGGGGGTAATTTATTGAAAAGAAATAGAAAAGATACTGATGAGAAAGAATTATCAGTAGAGCTTGAAAAAAAATTATCTCCTGCTAGGGCTGTATTAAGGATTATTCTTGGGATTTTTGGTTTATTATTATGGATTTTGATAGGTGTTAATCCAAGTATTTTCTTCTCGTCAGCAATACAACAATTTATAGGGGTTACATCATTTTTCTATAGAAATCCAATTATCTTTTTACTGGTAGCGCTCTTTAACATCTTTTTAGGGATAATTGTTTATTTCATTGGAATTATATGGTGGTCTGCATTTCACATTATCTGGTCAATAAGATGGTTCTATGGTTTTGTTAAATTTCGAAAAGTAAAAGACAACCCAAGTGTAGTTGGTACTTGTGTAAAGGAGTAGAAATAAAGAAAATATAAATTAATTTGTACTTAATTAAAAAGAGTATTTAAAAGAGGATATTTTAAAAATTAAAAATTTTTATAAGTCTCCTTCTTTTATATTCTTGATATCCTGTTTATCGCTTAATATTTTATTAATTCCACTTAAATAAGCTTCTACACTTGCATTAATGATATCTGGCTGTGTGCTTCTTGCAGTGACAATTTTGCCGTCATGTTTAAGTTTGACAATAACATCGATCAGTGCATCAGTACCTCCAGTGATAGCATCAACGTGGTACTGTTCAAGTTCTATATCTGCAAAATCAGCTATACTTTTTTTAACAGCAACTATAGCTGCATCTACAGGACCTATACCGATTCCAGCTTCAAGAACTTCATTATTGTTTATATTAAGTCTTACTGATGCCGTAGGAGTGACTTTATTTCCAGAAACTATGGTAAGCTCTTCCAGCTCAACTACTTTTTCGGCTACTATTCCAAGTACGTCTTCAGCAATCGCTTGTAAATCCACATCTGTAACACATTTACCTTTATCTCCAAGAGCTTTTACCCTTGTAAATATTTGATTGAGTTTGTCATTATCTACGCGTAATCCCATCTCTTCAAGCCGTTTTTTAAGTAAACCAGACCCAATATGTTTACCCATCACAAATCTACGTTTGTGTCCTACTAGTTCTGGTGTTATCGGTTCATAGGTTTCAGCTTTTTTAATTACACCGTCTGCATGTATGCCTGACTCATGGGCAAATGCATTTTCTCCAACAATGGCTTTATTTGGTTGTAAAGGCACATTGGTCAACCTTGATGCCATTTTAGAAACCTCATACAGCATTCCTATATTTATATCAGTCTTCACGCCATAAAGCGAGTATAATGAAACTACTAACTCTTCTAACGATGCATTACCGGCTCTTTCACCTATTCCGTTTACTGTAACATGTGCCTGACTTGCACCGGCTCTTAAACCTGAAAGTGAATTTGCAACTGCAAGTCCAAAGTCGTTGTGGCAGTGAACACTTAAAGGTGCATCAAGTTTTGATAGATGCCCATAAAATTCGTAGGCTTTTTCTGGAGTGAGCATTCCAACGGTATCGCATGCACATATTCTCTTTGCACCAGCATCTATTCCTTCTTTGAATACCTGTGTGAGATAATCAAGGTCACTTCTTGTTGAATCTTCTGCAGAAAGCTCTACCAGCAGCCCATGATCAACAGCGTACTGCGTGCTTTCAATTGCAAGATCTTTAACAGCTTCCCGTGTTTTCTTTAATTTATATTCTATATGAAGATCTGATGTTGGAATAACCAGATGAACACTATCTACGTCACATTCCAGTGCAGCATCTACATCAACTTTAACAGCCCTTGCAAAACTGCATATTTCAGTAGAAAGCCCTTCACTGGTAATTTTTTTAATTCCTTCTCTTTCACCAATTGATGTAATGGCAGATCCTGCCTCAATAACATCTACACCAAGTTCGTCAAGTTTCAGGGCCATTCGCAGCTTCTCATCCGGAGTTAAAGAAACTCCAGGGGTCTGTTCGCCGTCTCTAAGTGTTGTATCTAATATTCTAGCGTTCAAAGGAATTCCTCTTTTTAGTTAAGTTTAATAATTTTATTCTTTAGTAATTACAGAGATAACTCTGGTTAAACTTTTATGCATTCTTATTTTATATTGTTCTATTATTTTAAATTTAGTATGACTCACAAGTTCATGAATATCCAGATAATGAGGGGTTGCCATACAGATGTATCCATCTTCTTTTAGCAGTTCCTGCATAGAGACAAGGGATTCTTCATAAATCTTTTTACTGTCTATACCTGCTGTTGAAGCTGAGATTCCATAAGGAGGATCAGTTACAATAGCATCGACTTTTTCCTCAAGTGTAATATATCTTGCATCTCCCTGAAAAATATTATAATCCTTAATGCTGCAGTATTCAAGATTTTTTTTAGTTCCATCAACCATTTTCTCGTCTATATCAGTTCCAATTACTCTAGCCCCTACTATTCCTGCTTCTATTAAGATACCACCTGTTCCACAGAA
>JAEYQZ010000038.1 GCA_023409695.1 Methanobacteriota archaeon
TAAATAACAGAGATTTTATGCTGCGCCTTTTAGCAAACCCTAACTTACTGGAACATGATTCATTTACAGACCTTTTATGGGCAGTGTTCCATTTAACTGAAGAACTTGAAAATAGAACTGACCTAACAAATCTTCCTAAAGCAGATTATCAACATCTTGCAGGAGATACAGAAAGAGCATACAGTTTACTGGTTTATGAATGGATGCAGTACATGGAACATCTAATGGAAAACTATCCTTATCTTTTCTCACTTGCCATAAGGACCAATCCATTTAATCCAGATGCTACCGTAGAAATTCAAGACCCTCCAAAGGGAATAATCTAAAGCCACAACTAGACAATACTTAAGTCACTTTCAAACTAAAACCTTAATAGTGTACAAAACCAATCTTAACTATCTGACCATAACATAACTAAATTACAAACACTCATGTCTGAAACGCTGCTCAATACATGCATGGCAGGACATGAACGATTACAAATTATGGTATGATCACGTCACTACTAATTAATAGAGGAGATTAAATGGAAAGGCTAAACCTCAAACAGTACAGAGAAATGGTCAGTTTTATACTGGATTATAAAAAGACACACGGTAAAATGCCAGAACATGTGACAGTTGAAGGATATGAAATCTCCAAGAAAGAGTACATAGATATGATAGAACGAGTTAATAAATTTATACTGGAAATGGGAAGAAATCCACGGACTGTCGATATCGAATTGCCCAGAGATTATGAGCTAGAAGAGAATCTAGATTATTAATATTTTACTAAAAAAGCTCTTTTTCTTTAACTTTTATATCAAAGCATTATCAAGTTTAGACTCTTTAACATATAACCATAAATATTCCTTAATTATTTCTTCAGATTTTCTGTAAATTAAAATAAGCTATTTTAAAATTTAAAAAAGAATAGAAATTAAAGATCTAAAAAAAGAAATTAAAGTTAGTTAAATAACATTATGCTTTTGTAAGAGCATTAATTCATCTCTATTTAACTTTTTACCGCTTTTGAATTTTTCATATATTTCTTCAGCATGTGCTTTTTCTTTAATATTCTCTTTCGCGGTAGCTTCACTTTCTCTATTTCGCTTTCTAGACCTGACTTTATCAAGTTTTTTATTTATCTTGCGAATTTGTCCTAGAACTTCCCTTACTTCCTCATGTTTTTTGGAAGCGCTGTTTTTAGTTCCAATAAACGTGTTATGGGCTTCATCTGCTTTTTTCCTTATTCCGTCTATTCTCTGGAAATACTCAAGCATCTGTTCATGGGTAGACTGGGCCTCATCTGAAAATTCAACAACTTTAGCATGGTATGCTTCTGACTGTTCCTTAAGTTCCACTGCTTCTGTATGGATCTTTTCGTCTTCCTGCATAGTTTGAAGTTTCTTTTGTAACTCTGTGACCTTTTTAACCAGTTCGTTCTCTTTCTTAATATCAAGAACTTTTGTTTCTATGGTCTTATCAAGGCGTTTAATCTCTTTTTCGATATTTACTATATCTCTTTTTCCAGACGCCCATTCCATACTCTTGAGTTTTTCATTGGTCTGGTCTCTCAGAGTTTTATATTTTTTAACTTCTTCGTTAGTTTTATCACGTTTATCTCTAAACTCAATTGCTTTGTTGAGATTTTCTTTAATACTCGCGTTTAAATCATCTCTTACCTGCCTTTGAGATCTGGCTTCGCTGTTTAAATCGTCACGTTCTTTTGTGAGTTCATTTAATTTCTTTTCATGTTCTCTCTTTTCAGCAAGCAATTTATCAAAGCTTTCTTCTTTAACAGGAGTTTCTGAAACTTCCGCATTATCTTTATTATCCATATTATCTTCAAATAGAGGTAATAATTCTTTCAAATCTTTCTTCTCAATTACAACATCTGCAATTTCCCTTAAAACAGGTTTGGCATTAAAAGCTATTCCTAACTTAACCATTTCAAGCATGGAAATATCATTTGCACCATCGCCAACCGCTGCACATTCATCCGCAGACATATTTTCTTTTTTCATCAGATCAGATAATACATCTGCTTTAGAACCGCCTACAAGAGGTCCGCTTACTTCACCAGTTAGAATACCATCTTCTTCATGTAAGGTATTCGAAACTGCGTAATCAAGATTTAATTCATCTTTCATACGATTCGCGATGACTTCAAAACTACCGGTTATAGTTGCAATTTTGTATCCTTTTTCTTTAAGCGCCTCAATGGTTTCTTTGGCACCTTCCATTAGAGGAATGTCATAGATTACCTTTTTAATATCATCAACTGAAGCGCCTTTAAGTAAAGCAACTCTCTCTTTGATTGAGGTTTCGAAATCCACGTCTCCTTCCATGGCTTTTTTTGTTATTTCTGCTATTTTGTCTTCAATTCCCATTAATTTGCCAATTTCGTCTATGGCTTCACTGTCTATAAGGACATTATCAAGATCAAAGGCTATTAGTTTAATCAAAAGATCACCGATATATAATCAAATTTTAAGGATTTAAATTAAATCCAGTTCACCCAATCTTTCCTTCGTTTTTTCAACGCCGAGCTGGGCATCATCAAAGCTTTTTGCTCCAGTACATACTACTTTTCCGGAACCGAACAATAATAATACAACTTTAGGGTCTTCAAGTCTGTAAACTAAACCTGGGAATTGTTCTGGTTCATATTCAGTATTTTCTAAATCTAATGCTACTGCCTCAAGATTTAAGGTCTTTCCCAGATTTGCAGAAGCAACGATATTCTGTATTTTAATTTCGAATTCTTTTGGTATATCTGCATCTAGACCTCTCATTTTATCTACAGTAATATGTATAGCTTTTATTGAGTCTTCTATAGATTTTGCACCAGTACATACTAATTTTCCTGATCCAAAAATAAGAGCTGCTGTTTTCGGCTCTTTAAGCTTGTATACAAGTCCTGGAAACTGTTCCAGGTTATATTCGACACCTTCTAGTGCCGGAGCTACCTTTGGCAGTTCAATTGACTTTCCAAGAGTTGCAGAAGCTACAATATTTTCAACTTTAATTGGTACATCTGTCAAGCACATTCCTCCGGGTTTTAATTCATTATCATTGATTTATTAAATTATTTTTTTTGATTCATTAAAATTTTGTATCTTATAGTAATAATTATCTAGAAATCATCGAGATAAAAGTACAATGCTGATTTAAATTGAAATAAATATCATCTAAAAATGCAGTTTACTTTAAAATTGATCACACTTGTTTTTAAATTTAATGCGTCATAGTTCAATAAGATATTGATACTGATACTTCCAAATATTACACTAGATTTATTAACTATATTTATAATAGATAAATCTATTTATATATGTTTCTTAACATCCCATTAAAATATATCTATAGGTAAGACCATGATAAGCCCCAAAGTGTACCAACAACAGATTCAAGATCTTGGAATTGAAGGCCTGGTTGTATCTCCAGAAAATACTGAAGAAGCATTAATTCTTTTAGATGCATTTGAGGAAACAGAAAAAATTTTAGAAAGGATAAGACACAATATCCGTATAGATATACG
>JAEYQZ010000144.1 GCA_023409695.1 Methanobacteriota archaeon
GTTAAGGGGAATGAGAATGCTGTTAAAACTCTCATGCAGCAGGCAGACATGTTAGGTGTTAAATGGAAAAATATAGATTTTAATGATAGGATGATGGATTCCAGAAATTAATAATTTTAATGTTTATCATTTTACCTTTAAATCAAATTCTTTGAATAATTAATGCCCATTAATAGCCCAGTAATATAACAAGAAAAGAAAATAATTGAAAAATAAGATAGTTTACTATAAATTAAACTTTAATTTCAAACCCTAAATCGACTTCATTAGCTGGTTTACCACCTTTAACGCCCCAGTTTTCTAGAGAAGGCTCGTGTAAGACAATTGTAATATCATTCCCATTTATTCCTGGATTTTTGGCTAAATTATTATTTATAGCTGTATAAAGCGCTTTTTTGGCGGTTATAGATCTTCCCTGAAACATTGTAATTTCAATTAAAGTGACATTATCTGTTTTAGTTTCAGGGTACTCAAAGTTAGATTTATCAAGCTCATATAACCGTTGAAATCTATCGTAATCGGGTATTTTTATGGCATGAACCAGAGCATCATGGACTCCGTCCAGTATAGCTTTTTTATGTTCAGTGGACTTTCCTTTTAGTATTTCTATTTTAACTAATGGACACATTTTCATAACCTCTAGGTGTTTTCTTACTCATATTTTCACATAATTTTCTTATCTTTCATCTTTAAATCAATTTTTTATCTTTTACAGCATAATTATTGATAGAACATATGATAACATAACGATCGTTAATTTAATAAAAAACTTATATAAATTTTTCTACTTTAAATTATTTACTTTCAATCACTCTAAAAGAAATAAAAATTCTAGAAATGGTTAACAGTCTAATATTAATTCTTATTTTTAAAATCTATTTTGAATTTTGTATTTTATAATTTCATTATTCATTGAGTATTTAATAAAAAAGTTAATACTTAACCTACCAATAAATATTAAATAAGAATATCTTTTCCGAAGAGGGCTAACATGATTAAACAAAAAGAGTCCGAACGTCTCTTAAAAAAGGCAATTAGATGTAAACCAAAAGAATTAAAAGCTTTACTTAAACAGGTTGAAATAGTAATCGAAAAATCAGAAGGAAAAAATAAGGATCTTATATTTGCTAAAATAATAATCACTACTAGACTAACATCATGAAAAATTAAATAATAAAAAAGATTTAATCATCAAATGTTACAACGATCCTTTGAAAGTGTTAAATATTTTTATTTTAGCTTTATTTTTATATATGTTTATAATGAATAGGCAAAAGTAAATATTAATTACTAAACGAACTAAAGGAATCTAAATGAAAGATATAATGCATAAAAGAAATGATTTTAATTCAACTGAACTTTTAAAAAAGGCAAGTAGATGTAAAAACAAAGAATTAAAAATTTTGCTTAAACAGGTTGAAACTGCAATTGAAAGAGATAAAGAAAAGGATAAGGATCTTTTAATGGCCAAAACAATAATTACTGCCAGACTAACTTCAATAAGAAATTAAAAATAGAATAGAAATGGGGTGCTTCGATATAGTCCTCTATAATAAAGAAAAATCCAAATTAAACCATTTTTATGCACATATGGATATAAAGAATTATTTTTTTAAATACTCTTTCTTTGAATAACATTAAAAATTTATTTTAAACCAAAACATTTATATAGTCCCAATACTCACAAGTTATATTACTGACTCATTAGTCATAAACATGATTTAGTGGTCATGAAGGTATAGGTGAAATTGTATGTCACTTGCAAAATGGAAAGAAAGAGAAAGAGAACAGCGTCAAAATGATATCATAGATGCTGCTAGAAAGCTGTTAATTGATAGGGACTTTGATGAAATTTCAATGGATGAAATAGCAAGGGAAGTTGGCCTTGGCAAAAGTACGCTTTACCTTTATTTTAAAAATAAAGAATCACTGTACTTTGCCATAGTCTTACGCGGCATCAGAATCTGGGACCAAATGATTAAAGAAGAGGTTAAAAAAGGAAATACTGGTTTAGAAAAGTTTATAGCATATGGAAATGCGAATAAGGAGTTTTCTACCAAGTATCCTGATTACTTCAGGCTACTGTACTCCCCAACATCAATTAAGAAACAGTTTGACATGGACAAAATGAACAGCAGTGAAGAGTTCAAGGAAGTAAGAGGATTATTCAAAGAAATAATGTCTGTAGGGATAGATTCCATACAAAAAGGTATAGATGATGGTGAAATCAGGCCAGAAGTGGATCCAGTGGAAGCTGCCATTCTCCTATCGGTGATATTCAACGGTAAAGTGAATATGGGCGATTGGGCTAAAGAGATGCTTGAAAACAGGGGAATTGATGAACAGAAATTTACCAGTGATATAGGAGATTTGTTTCTCCACATGCTGAGGAAATAATGGAAAGGATTAGTTACAGGACTGGAAAAGGGGCGCAAATTTCTGTAAAATAATATGGATATAATTATTTTAATTAAAAATTAAGGCCAAAAAATAAGGAATTAAATTTTTACCTATTATATAAGGGTTATTTGTGTAAAAAGGTGTTAAATATGGATTATAATGAATTAGGAAAAAAATTAAACGAACTTTTAAAATTAGAAAATGAACCAGTGGCCATAAAATGGTCTGTAAGGGAGCCGAAAAATATTGAAAAAGAAGATGGTAAATCAAGATTTTGTTTCAAGCTTGTAAAAGCCATGAACGGCGAAATGTTTTATTCTACTTTAGAAGAGGAAGAATGTATGGGTGGTGCTAGATATTCTGGACTTAAAAACATGAGTGATTATCCTGCAAATGTACAAAGCGGTGCATTTATGGTCCCAAATGGCCTGTATAAGAACATTCCAGCAGTGCAACGTTCAAGGGAAACTGAAACATACATAAACCCTGGAATTTTTAGTGCAATTATTTTTGCCCCTTTAAACATGGCAGAATTTGAACCAGATGTGATATTCATGCTCTGCAGTGCAAAACAGGGAATGGAAATACTCCATGCAAATGCATATGATTCAGGAAAACATGGGAATGGCACTGATGCAGTTCCTGTATGCAGTTCAATGGCCGCAACCCCGTACATGACTGGAAAAGTTACTTATGGATTTGGCGACGTTGCAGCAAGGAAAAATATGGATATAAATCAAGAAGATATTATGGTCAGCATTCCTGGAAGTGATTTATCCCGTATAGTTTCTAATTTGAGAGAGATGAGGACTAAAATGTTCTTTAAGGAAGAATAATCTTTTAATTTTATTTTTTAAATTATAAGTAGTGATTTAATCTTGCATTAAACACTGAAAACTAGGATATATGTAAAAATAGGCCACAAGTGATAACTATGAATTATGAAAGCCAGTATAACCTTGCTAAAGATAAAATAATTATGATTATGGCGGGACTGATGGTCGGACTTCTTGTAGCTGCCTTTGATTACTCAATTATGGCCACAGCTATGCCCAAAGTTATTAACAGTATGCAGGGCATGGAATATTATGTGTGGCCATTTACATTTTACATGTTAACATCAACCATTGCAATAATTATTTTTGGTAAATTATCGGATATTTACGGCAGAAAACATGTTTTAATTGCTGGAATTATTTTATTTGTTGTAACTTCAGTCATGTGCGGTTTATCTACCAGTATGTTTGAGCTGATTATATTTAGGGGACTTCAAGGAATTGGTGGTGGAATTTTAATCTCTCTCCCATTTATTGTGGTAGGAGAAATTTTCTCTCCTCGAGAAAGGGCTAAATATATGGGAATACTCGCATCAGTATTTGGACTAGCAGATGTTCTGGGACCTATTCTAGGTGGTGTAATCACTGATAATTTGGGATGGAGAGGAGTATTCTTTGTAAATGTTCCTGTTGGGATTGCTGCTGTAGCCCTGATTCTGTATTCGCTTCCAAATTTCAAGTTGAATGGGGTTAAAAAAGTCATTGATTATGCGGGGATAATTACATTTACATTAGCTTTAAGTTCACTGTTCCTGGCAGTTACATTTACAGGAGATCTAAATAAATATCCATTAGCTGAGATAGCTGGGCTTCTTGTATTTTCAGGAATTATGTTTATATTGTTTATCTCTGCTGAAAAAGGAGCTGCAGAACCTATTTTACCATTGAGATTATTCAAAAATTCAATATTCAGTGTTTCAGCAGTAGAAAGTTTTTTAGCAAGTGCATTGATGTTTTCGGGGGTAATTTATGTCCCGTTATTTGCACAGGGTGTTTTAGGTATGAATGCTACAAATGCTGGGTTCCTCATGATCCCCATGTCCTTAAGTCTTACAATGGCATCAATAATTACTGGACAAATTATATCAATGACAGGGAAATATAAAAAGCTTGTAATTGCCGAATTTGTTATAACAGGAATAGGAGTTGTGCTTCTTGCTACAATGAATACTAATACATCTCCTTACCAACTGGTTATATACTCGACGATTCTTGGTATTGGCTCAGGAATGGCTTATAACATATTCAATGTGGCGGTGCAGAATGCATTTACACTGCAAGATATAGGTATTGTAACAGCCTCGATGCGGTTTTTCAGAAATGTGGGTACTATTATATTCGTTCCAGTATTTGGATATATAATGAATTTCACTTTAGGGAGTTCAATTGCGGTTAATTTGAGTAAAACTCAAGCTTTAGTGCTTTCTATCCAGAATATTTTTCTTGCGGCTATATTGCTGGCATTTATAGGACTAATTATTGCGTTTCTCCTTAAAGAAATACCTTTAGGTAGGGATGAGCCCATGACTCACGAGGAAGTTTTTAAAGAGTGTATAGAGAAATCAAAATAACTTCTTTAATTTTTTACATAAATCTCAAAAATACTGATAATCAAAAGATTGAAATAACATCATATAAAACAGGATAAATCTTAAATTTATAATTTGAATTAACTAGAGGTAATAAAATGATTAAAGTGGCTGTAACAGGCGCAGGCGGAAGAATAAGTTCTAAAATAATTAAAGCTGTACTTAAACAGGAAGATATGGAAGTTGTGGCAGCTATAGGGTCACCCGATACTCGACTTGAAGGAAAGGACGTAGGTGAAATAATAGGTATGGGAAATATCGGTGTTCCAGTAAATGGTGCACAAAATCTTGCCAATGTTTTAAAGGAAACGAAACCAAATGTCCTCGTTGATTTTACTATAGCAGATTCAGCTGTGGATACAATTAAAACTTCAGCAGAATGCGGAGTTAATGTAGTTGTAGGTACAACTGGATTTTCAGATGAACAAATGATATCGATAAAAGAATCCATCGAAGAAAATAAGATTAAAGCAGTTATTTCTCCAAATATGGCAGTAGGTGTGAATGTATTCTTTAAAATCATTCAGGATCTTGCAAAGATTCTCAATGATTACGATATCGAAATAATAGAAGCTCACCACAAGCATAAAGCTGATGCACCTTCAGGAACAGCTGTTAAAGCCCATGAAATCATAGCTGAGGCACTTGGAAGAAATAAAGATGAAGCTTGTGTACATGGCAGGCATGGAATGGTAGGTGAACGAACCGAAGGAGAAATAGGGATGCATGCTGTTCGCGGTGGAGATATTATCGGAGATCATACCATACTTTTTGCAGGTGATGGGGAGCGAATTGAAATTGTCCACAGGGCACACAGCAGGCAGGCATTTGTATCTGGAGTGATTAAAGCAGTGAGGTATGTTATTGGGGCTTCGAAGGAAATAAGTGATATGGGGGATGTTTTAGGTATAAAATAAGTTAATTTTTGATATGTATTTCAGAGGAAAATTATGCCAATAAATATTAGGATAAGGAATATTAAAGCATACCATTTTTCGTTTTGAAGATTTAACTTTCTGGTATCTAATAACCATTCTAAAATAACGGCTAAAATAACCATTAATATAATTGCAAGTCCGATTCCAAATAATACATCTGAAAGAAAATGCATACCTGCAAGTATCCTGCTGAAAGAAAGAGTTATGGCAAAAGACAATAGTATAATGGCTAAAATTGTTTTTTCCAAGTTTCTCTTGAAAGGTCCACTGTTGGTCAGGAAACAGATTATTAATGGTAATGTGCCAGCAAATGCTTGGAAAGCATGTCCCGAAGGAAAAGAAGTGCCCCTCCCATGGTATAAGCTAGTAATATCTGGATAAAGCACCCATGGACGTGGAACGGCGGAAAAATACTTTATAAGGTCTACAATTGGAATGCCAATGGCCATAGTCATTACGGCCAGTAAAAGCACTATTCGATATGGTTTCAGTTTATTAACCTTGAAAGATGTTAAATAAAGGATTGAAAGGGGTGTCCCAATAGCATAAAGTCCATATTTAGTATAATAGTAACATAAAGATGCAAATAAAGGATCTGTGCGTAGTGTGTTAAAACTTGCCACAAACCAATGATTAAAATTAGGGGTAAGATATGCAATCAATGCAGCTAGCCATAATAGAGCGGTAAAAGATATTAAAATTAATTTTTTTTCATTTCCAAACTCAAATAGCTTTAATTCTACATTTGAGAAGTTATTTGTATTACTTTTCATTTTCAACACTATTTTCAAGGTAACTAAATTTAATACTCATGTTTTATTCGTTGCTGTTATTAAAAACTATGCTGCATTATTCTCCTTATTTTATTTAGTAATAAGATGTATCACTATGGTTTGAATTTACTTTTCATGACTCTTACATTATCTAATAAAACCATATTAATCTTGTATTGAATTATAGCTGATAGAATATATTTTAGATACTAAAGTAATTTCACCTTAAACTAGATATACACTTTATAGAAGCAATTGCTAAGTTGAGCTTGTATTTTTGACTCGCAAGTTTAAAATGTGAAACTTTTCATATTTTCGAAAGGAAAGTCTAAGATTTTGAGTAAAAGGTTGAAATAATGATAAATAGAAGTTTAACAATCAAAAACACTTATAAGACACTATAGTCATCTTAATGTCGTTGTTATTGTATATGCTTCAGAAGTGATTACTGCATGGGAAGAGAATTTCTGAAGAAAACATAGAATACTTTGAAAGCATAGATTCAAAGTATTGTATGCAGATACGATGGATTCCTTGTTACATTAAAATAAAAAGATATTGATTAAATCTGAAAGATATTTAAGTATAGAAAAATGTATATTATTTTATAGTTAGGACTATTGTAGTCCGATATTATAAAATAAGAATAAATAGTGATTAAAATGGACAAAAAAATTATTTTGGGATTGATTATACTAATTATCATAGCTGGTTTAGCTTATGGGACATACTCTGTATTAGGGATTAATAATAATTATAATAATACTACGGATAACATTACTATCCAAAATAATACAGCTACAACTGTTAATAACTCAACAACTGATAAAAAAGTAAACAGTTCCTCGAGCAAAAAATCAACTAACAAAAAATCGACTAATAAATATTGGTGCGATCAATGTCAGGAATACCACCCCAGCCCTGTACAAGTATATCATAGATATGGTCATTGCCCTATTTGTGGAAAATGGGTAGATACAAAAACAACAAGCCACACACACGATGGTTCGCCAGGTTACAAAGAGGAACCAAATAACGATTATTATTATGAATAATTTCCTTTTTAACCTTATTTTTCATCCCTTAATGTGTTATGATTGGGGAATGGGAAAAAATTAATCTTATGGAAGCAATCCGAGAAGTGGAACTTAGGTTTTTGACTCGCAAGTTTGAAAGGTGAAACTTTCCATGTTTTCGAAAGGGAAATCTAAGATTTCAAGTAAAAGATGGAAATTAACTGCTCTTCTATTTTTTTGAAATTTGAAAATCTAAAAAGTGAAATCTTACAAAAAGTCTTGTCAAATCTCTTGAAAATCTGTCAAAATCTTTCAAAAACTACAGCCAATAAACACAAAGTGTTTAAGAGGTTTTCCTGGACCGCAAAATCCTCAAAAAATCGTAGATTTTTTAAGAGTTAGAAAAATGCAAAGCATGCAAACATTTCATGTTTGCTGTTACAAAATCAAAGCTTACAAACAAAAATTGTTTGTGCATTCAAAAACCTTCGGTTTTTGAAAGATTTTGTAAACATTTTTCTAAAATTCTACGAATTTTGCAGGCCACAAAAAATCAAAGTTAGAGAAAAGGAGTATCATTTTTATCAAATTTGAATTTAAATTAAATCCAGTTCACTTAACCTTTCCTTAGTTTTTTCAACACCAAGCTGAGCAGCATCAATGTTCTTTGCGCCTGTGCACACTACTTTTCCTGAACCGAACAATAATAATACAACTTTAGGGTCTTCAAGTCTGTAAACTAAACCTGGGAATTGTTCTGGTTCATATTCTGTATTTTCTAAATCTAATGTTACTGCTTCAAGGTTTAATGTTTTACCTAGATTTGCAGAGGCAACGATATTCTGTATTGTAATTTCAAATTCTTTGGGTATATCTGCATCTAGCACTCTCATTTTATCTACAATAATATTTAGAGATTTAATTGAATCTTTTGTAGTTTTTGCACCAGTACCTACTAGTTTTCCTGATCCAAATATAAGAGCCGCTGTTTTAGGTTCTTTAAGCTTATAAACAAGTCCTGGGAACTTTCCTGAGTTATATTCAACACCTTCTAGTGCCAGAGCTACTTTAGGTAGTTCTATTGGCTTTCCAAGAGTAGCAGAAGCTACAATATTTTCAACTTTAATTGGTACATCTGTCAAACGCATTCCTCCAGGTTTTAATTCTAGATCATTAATTTGATTTTTACATTCCATATATGTTACATTAAAAAGTGTCTTTTAGGAATTGTTAGAAGTTATCGAGATAAAAGAACAATACTAATTTGAAATAAATATCATCAAAAAAAATACAGCTTTAAAATTGATACTCTTGTTTTTAAATTAATGTGATAGTTCCATAGTAAATTGAAGGGTTTAATTAAAATATGTTGATAAAAGCAGTTTCAAATTAAATAGATAATATCGCCTGAAACCAAATACATGCACTTTATGGAAGCAATTCAAGAAGCGGAACTTAGGTTTTTGACTCGCAAGTTTGAAAGGTGAAACTTTTCATGTTTTCGAAAGGATCAATCTAAGATTTCAAGTAAAAGGTGGAAAAAAATAGAAAAAATTTAAGTTTGGATTATTTTGCAATTATGAAAATAAGACAGATTACTATCATTACAAATATTGCTAACCCCAATAACCAGATTGTGAATACTGGGAATAATATAAGAAGAATTAAGAAAATAATATAATAGCTATCAGTGATCCGCCGCTTATTTGATTTGTTTCTGCCATTACTTCACCTTCAATATATTTT
>JAEYQZ010000150.1 GCA_023409695.1 Methanobacteriota archaeon
AACAGCATTAAAACAATATATGATGCAAATAAGCCAAAAAATCCGCCGAGAACAAATTTTTCCCCAATATTTGCATTATCAATGCAGATTACATTAAATAAAATGCGGGCAAAAACTTCACGCAGCAGAACCTGTTTTTTACGTCCCATATAACGTCTAGCATCGTATTCTTTTCTATGTTTTACATGATACACATCTTCAGAGTCTTTACCAATGGTTTTAATTATTTTCACCATTACTATCACGTGATAATCTGCTTAAATCCATTCTTTTTTAGATTTTATGAATAGTAACCTGATTCTTGTTACAATATTTAATACGAATACTATTTTGATACAGTTTTATGTTATTCTTTACTGTTACATGCAAATAGAAAATATTATATTACAATTTAAAAGATAATTTAATATTCTTGTTTTAAAATGAAAACATATTGATTTGATCTCTTTGAATCAAGGTATCCACATATGGTCAAGTTTACGAGGGATGGTTTGGTTCATGAGAGGGTAAAGCCTTTTGTTTTGGATGTGAAGGTTGAATTGTGTTTGATGGAGTGAGGTATTGAGTTTTCGGTGCGGAAGCGAGTGATTTGATTGGGAAAGATTTTTTTAAAGATATTGAATGGGTTTGAACCCTTAAATAAAAAGTTATTATTTTCCTTCTTCTGCAATATAATAGTTCACAGTATTTTTTAGCCTTTCAGCATGTTTATAAATCTCACTAAGACTTTCTATTGGTATTTTATCCTCTTTTCTCACTCCACCTTTATTCCTTTCTTGAGTATCGAAAAATCCAATTTTTTTATATTTAGAATCAAAATGCATCCTACAAATTATTTTATTTTGATTATCATCGAGTAAAACACCGCAATAATATTTCCTGTCCCTAATACTCACCCTATCAGGGTTAACTATTTCACTGAGGATAGATCTAACAATATAAAATCCATCCCACTCTTCTTCCGTCGTTGCGATTTCATCTTTAGGTATTTTTACATCAATTTTTTCTTCAGGGTTATTGTCTTCTGAAGCGATTAATGCTATTTTTAATCTTTCATCGACCCTTTCCTTGATAAACTGGTTAAATGCAGATTTTGTTATTTGAGTAAATAGAGCTTTTACATTTTGATTTAATTTGCCAGAATAGACTTTTTTAGCAAAAAATCTTACAAATTCATCTTCAGGGTCTTTGAGTTGTTCTGCCATTATCTTTTTCATTTCATTTTTGTATTTAAGTTCACTAGCAGATTCTATGATGCTTTCCAGGTCAAAAGCAGATTTTGTAAACTGTTTAAGCTCTTTTTTATCAGCATCTGTAACATTAGTTAAATCGACCACAAAGAATGGTTTTTTGTCCATCTTGTTGGGTTCGTCAATATCCGTATAAAAGCGGTAGATAACTCCATTAGTTAAAATTCCAAATTTAGCATCAGTAACAGAAAAATATCTATAAAGTTGAGATGCATGTTCCTTATCAAGGTCTGTTTTTGCAGGTTTACATTCCATCAGTATAACAGTCTTAACATCAATCATGATAGCATAATCTACCAGTTCCCCTTTTTTAATTCCAACATCCGCAGTAAATTCCGGAACTACCTCATCAGGGTCAGTATGATCATAACCCAACACTAACCTTATAAATGGAAGTATAAATGCAGTTTTTGTAGCTTCCTCAGTTTCTACTCTATCACGTTTTTCAGATATTCTGGTTGAAATTTTTGCAATCTCATCTGACATCCCCATTGCATACATCTCCTTAATATTATATTAAACAATAATATTGACATTCATATATATTTTACCATTTATGTATCACCTTATCTCCACATGAAAGAGTTCACAATGCATGAGCTCAACTCTTGAAAGGACATATATCTCTTTTTTGAATATATAATCTTATTTTCTTCTTTTAGATGATTTAAGTGGTTTCAATAATAGCATTTAAAAAAATAATCAATAAAAATTTTTGATTGTTAATAATCGTAACTATTAAAAATATTTATTACAAAACATAAACTGGTGGTTTGATGGGTTTTCTTTTTTGTGAGAAATGCAATGGTTATTATGAACTTCAAGAAGAAGAATCTCCTGAGGATTTTGAAGTTTGTAATTGTGGAGGAAAGTTAAAATACTTCAATTCGCTTGATGAGCAACATGATAAAAGTTCTAATAATAAGCAAAGTAGTAATAGAAATCATGTTATAATAGGCAGCGGTTATTCTGAAAAAAAGCTCTCCAAATATAATAAAATAACAGCAATAGGAGCATTAATTGGTTTAATTGGTTTAATAGGTCTCCTATTTTCTGCAATATCAATTATTTTTATCATAATTGGAGTTATTTTATTTAAAATTGGCTTAGAGGAAAGAGAATCTTGGGATAAAGGTATAGAAGGAGAAAAAACTGTATTCAGTTATTTACGTAAATTGCCCGATTCATATTTTGTTTTTAATGATGTTAAACTTCCGAACTGTAAATGGAATATTGATCACATTGTACTTGGTCCAACTGGCATTTTTGTAATTGAGACTAAAAATATAAATGGTTATTTTTTAGTCGAAGATAAAGAATGGTTATATTCTGGTGGGGGTCAGGTTAAACGGGCTTATAGTCAGCCCGGACGGCAAGTTTTAGGGAATTCAATGGCATTAAAAGAATTTTTATTATCAGAAGGAGTTAATATGCAAGACTTATGGATAAATTCGATTGTAACTCTTTTAAAGAATAATTTCGAAATTAGAACAGCTCCACGTAATTATGACATTTTACTTCCATCAAAAATACCACAATTCATTCGTACGAGAAAAGATAAGATTAGTATGTATGCTGTAAATGATATTGCTGATAAATTAAGCTACTATAACAATTTAACATGACAGAATAAGTCATGAGCTACCGACATTACAATTATGCATATACTAATTAAAGATCATTTTACTTCGTTATAGTCGAGTTTAACGAAATCATTCACTATTAAAATGTAAAGTTATTGCCCCCAGGGCTAACTAAAATAAAAATGTTAACACCACTATCTTAAATCATGTTAAAAAGATGTAATAACAAAAATAAAAGATTTTAAATTCCATTATTACTTCACTATCCTTTTTATTTTTGGATTATGGCTAATTATTAAATTTAAATTCCTTTTACACTATTGCAACTATTGAATATTCTTTGACCGAAAAGGCATCCTCAACAAACAGGCAGACATAGTTTGCTATGATTAAAGATATAGAATATTATCTTTTTATACTTAAATTACTTCTTTTTGAGATTAATTAAAGTAATTTCATTTCTTGAACCTAATCTTATAGGAGGGCCCCATGTTCCAGTACCTTGAGATACATAAAGACGAGTTTCATTGTATTCATACAACCCATTAAAGTATGGAAAAACAAGCCTTCCTAAAAAGGTAAATGGAAAAAATTGTCCTTTATGAGTATGTCCTGAAAGCTGCAAATCAATGCCAGCTTCATTTGCAGCCTTTACTTCACTTGGCAAATGGTACATAAGAATAGAAGGCTTTGATTTATCAAATTCTAATTTAGATAGTACTTTTTTTAAATACTGTCTTTCAAAGGAATAATTAACTCCAATTATCTGTATATCTTCAAATTCAACTATTTCGTCCTGCAATATTTTGATATTGGTAGTTTCAAGAACTTTGAAAACATTTTCTAGCCCTTCATACACATCATGATTGCCTGCTACTAAATAAACCGGACATTTTGACTTATTTAATGAATCAAACATGTAAGGATGTAATTCACCACTCCCATCAATTGTATCTCCGGTTATTAACACTAAATCAGGATTTAAATCGTTAACTTTTGCAATTATTTTCTTCAGAAATCCAGAATTCATTATAGCGCCCATATGTATATCACTGAGCTGAACTATTTTCATATCTTTCCTTAAATTCTGTAAAGGTATTTCTACTTCTTTAATTCCTATAGATATGCCGTTAATAATTGAATATGCGCTTATAACTGCAGCAAGTATTATAATTACAATTCCTGCAGTAAATGGAGGAATATTAAAGAATAAATTCATTATTTCATAGCCAATAAGAATGAACAAGAGGAAAAATGAAATTCCCATCCATACAGAGGAAACTGCATAAAATATGCGCGTTATTGTATGTGAAACTGTTCTTTCAAGCAGAGTTGCTGCCGGATAAGATATTGCAAATAAAAATACCAATGCATAAATTGTAGTTTTTGATGCATCTAATAATATCCCTATTCTAAAGAAAATGTAGTAATTAAGAGCTAGAAATCCAAAGAAAAACATAGATAGGAATAAAGCAATTTGAATAATTCTCTTCATTTTTTAACTCCGATAAAATAATTTTTGAATACTAATCCGCGGATAATCAATCTAAATATTCGAATGTTCAGTTTTATTGTTTCTTAATTTTACAACTTTCGAATTGTACCTACAAAAAAATATTACTTCCTTTTTTGTAGTTTTAAAAGTTCATTTACTTCATTAATCATTTCTTCATTTACCCTAGCCACCAAATATTTGCCTTTTCTTTCAGTAAAGATTAATTCAGCATTTGCTAATTCTTTAAGGTGATGAGAAATAGTAGGAGGACCAATATTTAAAGATTTGGCAATATCACTTATCAAACATTCGTTACTTGTATCATAACTGGATTCTTGATTTTCAACGATTTTTAAATAAAGTTCTAACCTATTTGGGTTTGAAAGAGCTTTAAAAACCTTTGCCATTTTTTTTGTTTCCATTGAATACCACATTAATATTACAATTCGATAAGTATCAAATTAATGTATTATGAAATTGTATATAAAGATTTCCATGAATAAATCACATTTACATTTCCTGTAGGAGAAGCAACATATTCATTTTTTCTTAAATATATTGATTGTGTGGCTAAATATAGTAGAGTAGGTGAATTTATGTATTATAAATTAGAAAAACTTCATTATAACATAATATAGTAACAGTATGGTTAAAACAAGTCGATTTATTGCCCCGAGGGGCTAACTAAAATAAAAAATTAACATAACTACATTAAAACAGAACAATTAGATATCTAAACCTTCTACTCAACTTTTTTCTTTTTATGTTATATTCAATTGACTCCATGACACTAAAAAACAAATTTTTATTCAACAATACTTTTTATATTAGTACGATCGTACTAATTATGAGGTGGATAGAGTGGGTAGAAAAGATGAAATTATAGACGCCACAATGGAGTTGATTACCCAAATTGGATTTTCAAATTTTTCTATTGGAAAAGTTGCAAATGCACTTAATGTAAGTAAAGGTGTTATTACTTATCATTTTCCCACAAAGGATCTTCTATTGCAGGCTGTGGTAACGAAATATTATGAAGAAGCCGCTGTTTATATGGGGCAACATATGCGTATTGATAAAAGTGCCTGTGATACTTTAAATAGCTACATTGAATCAAATTTGAATTTTGTTAAAGAAAAAAAGATTGAAACAATAGCAATAGTCGACATTATACTAAATAGCCGTACCAAAGAAGGAGAAATGCTCTTTAGAGAAGATAAAACGATCTATAACCCGTTAATAGAAATATTTAAGTATGGCCAGGAAATTGAAAAAAGTTATCGGGATTTTTCACCAGAGATCATGGCAAGAAGTGTTAGAAGTGTTATCGATTCTATGAGCTTAGCAATAGCCAGAGAAGAAATCACAGACATTGATGATGTAATTAGAGAGGTACAGAAAATTTTTGAGTCTTCTACATTAAAACAAATGGAAAAATTGTAATTCTTAAATAATTGGAGGTTAAAAACATGTTTGGAAAAAAAGAACAAAAAGAAGAAAGATTTAAGGTGATATATTCACAGGGAAAATTAGTTCAAATCCAGATATTACAGGACACCGAAACAGGAGTCAATTATCTTGTACGTAATGGAGATGGTGGTACAGCAATTACTGTACTCCTAGATAAGGATGGGAAACCAGTTATTACTGATATAGAACCATATAAATAGAATGTAAGTTATTTTGTTTTTTTAAAGATATTACTTTGTTTATTTTTTGAAAACACTGTTGATATGTCCTATTTTAAATATTATTGCAATAACATTTTTAGTTTTAGTATCAAAACAATTATTAAGGGAATATAATTATGACTTGGAGGAGTATGGATATAATTTTGCTGTATTTGGACTTCCAACACAATAGTTTTAATTAATTAGAAAAAATTCATTATAATACAATATAACAACTGTACGGTTAAAACAAGTCGAGTTTGACGAAGCACATGAAAATCTTTGATTTTCAGTGCATCAAATCCTGTGGATTTGATAGCTGACAAACTCTCTCATTTTAATAAAATTAAATCATAAATAATAAATGAAATAGAATTCACAATTATAATATTAAAATAGTTTTTTAACACGATATTCCAATTTTTAAGAGGTATCCAGATTGGTTAAATCTAATGAATGGAAGGAAATAGGAAAAAAACTTGAAAGTGAAGAAAAATACGAAATGCTCTTTAACTCCATTGATGAGGGTTTTTGTATTATTGAAGTTATTTTTGATGACAATAATAAGCCCATAGACTACCGTTTTTTAGAAATTAATCCGGCATTTGAAAGACAAACAGGATTATATGAAGCTGAAGGTAAACTGATGCGAGATCTTAGACCAAAACACGAAGAACACTGGTTTCAAATTTACGGCGAAATTGCTTTAACTGGAAAATCTATGCGCTTTGAAAACCCTGCAAAAGAATTGAATAGATATTATGACGTTTACGCCTTTAAAATTGGAGGCCCTGAAAGCAGGAAAGTTGCTATTCTTTTTAATGATATTACAGAACGTAAAAAAGCTGAATATGCCTTGAATGAAAGTGAAGATCTCTACCGTACATTATTTGAGAATACTAAAGAGGGTTTTCAGATTAATAAGATCATATTTGATGAATCTGGAAACCCCTGTGATTATGTAGTTTTAAAAGTTAACAAAGCTTATGAGCTGCAAACTGGTCTTAAAAGATCAGATGTTGTAGGTAAACAAATAAAAGAAATTTTTCCAGATATAGAACCCTACTGGATTTCTAAATACGGAAATGTTGCTAAGACAGGTAAAGAAGCACGCTTTGAAAATTATAACAAAAATACCAATAGATGGTATGAGGCGCGTGCTTTTCTATGTAATAAAGGGCAGGTTGGAGTCCTATTTAAGGATATAACCAAGCGTAAAAAAGCTGAAGAAGGATTAAAAAAAGAAGAACATTTCATTTCGGCTGTGACAAACACTTCTCCAGCCATTATTTATGTCTATGATTTAGAGACCCGTAGCAATGTATTTGCCAATGACGGCATTCAGCGAATTATGGGATATTCTCAAAAAGATGTACAGGAAATGGGTTCAAGATTGTTTGCTACAATGGTTCATCCTGACGATTTACAAGAGTTGGAAGCATTTCAAAGAAAGGTTTTAGAGGCATCTGACGGTATTATTTTAGAAAATGAACACCGAGCTAAGCATAAGGATGGAACATGGCTCTGGCTGCATACTTGGGAAAGTCCTTTTCTGAGAAATGTCGATGGCTCGCTCAAGCAGAAGGTCGGTGTTGCCATAGATATTACTGAACTCAAACAAATGGAAAAAAAATTACAAGAAACAATAAATGAATTAAAACGTTCTAATAAGGAATTACAGCAATTTGCCTATGTTTCATCTCATGACCTGCAGGAACCTTTACGTACTATTGCCAGTTTTACTCAATTGCTGGCGAAGCGTTATAAAAGCAAGTTGGATAGTGATGCTGATGAGTTTATGGATTATATTGTGGATGCTTCAGTTCGAATGAAACAGCAAATTCAAGACTTACTGGAATATTCGCGTGTTGCAACTCAAACAGAAGAATTTGAACTTGTGAATATGAATTTAATTCTAAATCAGACAATTCAGAGCCTCAATACTTCAATTGAAGAATTTAAAGCTGAAATAATAGTTGATGAGCTCCCTTATGTGATAGGTGATGCAGGACAGTTACAAAGAGTCTTCCAGAATCTAATTGCAAATGCTATAAAATTTAGAAAACCTGAAAAATCACCCATAATACATATATCCTCTTATAAAGATGAAGATAACCATGAATATATGTTTAGTGTTAAAGATAATGGTATTGGAATAGAAGAACAATATTTAGAACGTATTTTTACAATATTCCAGAGGTTACATACAATAGAAGAGTATCACGGTACTGGAATTGGATTATCAATAGTTAAAAGAATCATAGAACAGCATGGTGGTCGAATTTGGGTTGAATCCGAATTTGGAGTTGGTTCTACTTTTCATTTTACACTGCCAAAACCGTAGAAAACTAAGTTTTCTCGGCCACAAAATCGAAGATTTTGTAGGTCATAGGTTTTGCAGCACTCGAAAATTTTGTTTTCGGTGCATCGAAAATCGAAGATTTACGGATGCCCAAAAAATCTACGATTTTTGACGGATTCCTATCAACTGATCTATTTTCTATTAACTATAATAACCATGTGGCTAAATCTAGTCGAGTTTAACGAAACACATGAAAATCTTTGATTTGCTGCGTCAAAATTCAGAGAATTTTGACAGTTTCCTTCAACGTGCAAAAACAAAGTTTTTGCAGTTGCTAAATATAAAATTTCGCAAACGTCAAAAATTGAAAATTTTTGACAGATAAGTATGTTAAAGTTATCTTTAATCGGTCGCGTCACTTTTATATTCTAAAATATCTCCAGGCTGACATTCTAAAGCCTCACAAATCTTCGCTAAAGTTGATAATCTAATTGCTTTTGCCTTTCCATTTTTCAATATAGAAATATTGGCCATGGTTATTCCAACCCTCTCTGAAAGTTCAGTGACGCTCATTTTCCTTTTAGCTAACATCACATCAATATTAATTATAATTCCCATATTAGTTCCCTCAGACCGTTAAATCATTTTCTGTTTTTATATCAATAGCATCTTTCAGAAGCCTTTGAAGAATAGCCGCAAGAGTTGCTATCGTAACTGGAGCCAAAGTAACAGCTAATCCAATTCCCATAAGACCAGGGGCATCAACGTTCTTTGCAATTAAATATACGATTGGCATACCCATAATATACAAAATACTGATTATAATTGCACTGTATTTTATGTTCTTTAAAGCATTTACTGACAAATTAGAAAAAGCTTTATTATTATCAATGAAGTTTAAAAGTTTTAAAGTTTGATACAGAGCAAAGTAAAACGGTACCGCTGTTGCAATTAAACCCAATAAAACAACATAACCTAAATACATTAACCTTTCTTCTACCATTACATACACGCTTACTATACAAGAAGCAAGTACTGCAATTCCCATAATAAAAATAAGCCCTCTTAAAAAAATTGTTGATCCTCGTTTCAAGTAAAAACACTCCACTTAATTATTATATATTGATTATAGCATATTATTTATCGATTTACAATATATTTTTATTGTTATTATGCTTGCATTATATAAATAGTTTTTAGATTATCAAACTTTAAAGGGTATTTCAATTTAAATGAGTTTTATAAGAATAAATTATAAAGATAAGTTCTAGATCCCAAAGACACAACTAAAAAAATGAGAAATATGAATTTTAAATCAGCATTGAAATATAACAACCTTACGGTTAAAACTAGTCAAGTTTAACGAATTCTATTGTAATATAAATTATTTTTAATCTTCAAATATTGATGTGAAAATTCCAATTGCGCTTAAAGCAGCAATAGCAACAAATGCGATTTTAATGCTTGTAAATAGTTCTGGATAATTGGATGGCATAATTTGCGCATTTCCCAAAATAGCAGAAATAATTAACGTTACTATGCCCATTCCAAATATCTGCCCCATGGACCGCATATTACTTAATGTTGCTGAAGCTATTCCAAAATATTTATTATCCACTGCACTCATAACCACCTTGGTATTTGAAGAATAGAATAAACCTATACCTGCTCCAAAAATAATGAGAGATAATACTCCTAGATATGAAGCGTTATTATAATCAATTAAGGTCATAAGAGCTACACCAATGGTTGTTATTACCATCCCCGCAGTTGATACATTTCTAGGATCTATTTTATCAGATAATCTTCCGGCATATGGGGATACAATGACCATCATAATTGATTGAATAGAAGCTATTAAGCCTGCTGTAAGAGGACTATATCCTTTTAAATATTGTAAATAGAGGGTTAGAATAAATCCTACAGATACAAATGCGCCGTAATTTAGAAATGCAGTGATATTTCCAAAGGTAAAACTTTTACTTTTAAATAAATCTAAATTAATCAAAGGAAACGCAACTCTTTTTTCGACCAGATAAAATGCTAAAAGTCCGATTATTCCAGTGATTACAAGAAATAGACTATAACTGTTGGTGATATCTGAAAAACCATAAATTATGAATATAAAAGATATACCCAGGAGAAATGATCCTAAAATATCTAATTTTTCTCCTTCTGCATCTACCCAATCATATTTAAACCTCATGATAGCAAAAATTGCTACTATTCCTATTACAGTATCTAAATAGAATAATGTTCTCCATCCTACAAGTTCAGTTATAGCCCCTCCAAGTATTGGTCCAAATATTAACCCTACAAAAACACCCATTGATGTTAGTCCAAAGGCCTTACCTCTTTCGTTTACAGGAAATGCTGATGATATCATGGCATTTAAATTGGCAAATACCATTGCATTCCCTATAGCTTGAAAAATCCGAGTAAAAAGGAACATTTCTCCAGAAGTGGAAAAAGCTGATATAAATGAGCTTATTGTGAAAATAATTAATCCATATTGAAAGATACGTTTTCGCCCGTAAATATCCCCAACCCTACCAAATGGAATGTAGAGTATGGCGTTAACAAGCAGATAAACTGTTGATATTAATGTTAAAGATACAGCAGATAAATCAAAATCATAAGCTAGAGCAGGTAATGCCAGATTAATGGATGATCTAACAAATGGTGTAAGAAATGATACTAAAATTCCCACTATTAAAAGATCTTTTTTTAGTCCTTTATAATTCAACTAAAGCACCTGCTAAAAAATTTTAACTGAAATTGAATTTATTTGGGTAATTTCCAGTATTTAATGATAGCTTTTTACTAATATTTTAAACTATTTACCCTAATAAAGAGTATTAATGAAGGCTTTAGAAATAATAATTTTATTTAGCACGAATAACTTTTGCAGGCAGACTTATATCTAATACAACAAAAAAATGAGCAATATTACAGCGGGCATGTTCACATAAATTCTTTATATGTTTTTTATTTTCTCAAATATATCGACCCTGTGGCTAAAGATAGTCCAATTTAATGAAGTAATATTTTTTTAATCCTGAAGAGTTCAAGAATGTTATATGTCCATAAGGAAGGAAATATTACTTAGATGAAACAAAATAGTATACAGTCATTAATTAAGAGGTAAATTATGAAAAAAACAACTCCGAATAAAAAAAAGACCGGCTCACGTGCGAACAAGATGGATGGGGAAAATGGTGTGCTTGCTAATATCGCCGAAATGACAGAACAAGATCGATTTATGGGTGAACGAATCCATGCCATCATCAAATCCAGCGCGCCAGATCTCTCTCCAAGACTATGGTATAATATGCCTGCTTATGCCAAGGATGGCAAAGTTGTCTGTTTCTTCCAAGCCTCGCAGAAGTTCAAAACTAGATACTCGACGTTAGGCTTCAACGACAAAGCGAACCTCGATGAAGGCAACATGTGGCCTACTGCTTTCGCGCTGAAGAAGTTGACTGACACCGAAGAGGCAAAGATCGCCACGCTCGTGAAGAAAGCGGTGAGTGAACAATAAGTTAAGCGGTGGAAGGCGAATTTAACAAATATTTTTTTATTGGCTTTTACTATAATGCTGAACATTTAATGACTTCTTTTTATATATCTAACCTAATTAGCTCTTATATTAGCCTTAAAATACAAATAAGGAATTATAAGGTTTAAAAATTATATCCAATGTCTTTTTCTGAAGTATATGAGTAGGCTAATTATAATTACAAAATTTATAAGTAAAACAAGTGGGTATGCAAGGGGATATCCAAGTTCAGGAATAAATTGAAAATTCATACCATAAATTCCTACAATGAAAGTTCCTGGAGCAAATAATACTGTTACAACAGTTAAAACCCTAACGATTTCATCTAACCTTCTGCTCATTGACGAATTATATATATCGCGTATCTCAGTAATTCTACCCGATAATGTGTCAATTCTAGTAACTACTTGAGCTACATGGCTTTGAAAATTCTTTAAAAAAGTGCTGGTTGATTGATTTATTAAAGGTGATTCAGTTAACTCCATACTATTGATTATTTGTTGAAGTGGGAGGATGTTATACCTTATTTTATCAAGTTCAGTCCTATATGTATGAATTAATCTAAAATTTTCATTAGATGGTTCATCCATTATATCTTCAGCTGCCTTTGAAAGATCACCTTCAAGTTCTTTAAGTGTAATTATATGAGAATCAAGAATAGTATCTACAATGGTATAAGCTAAATAATCAGCCCCTTTATTCCTAATATGATGTTCAGGGACATTTAATCTATTCATTACTGGATCAAATATTTCAGCATTGTCAGGATGTATTGAAATTACATAATTATTCCCTAAAATGATGCTAATCTG
>JAEYQZ010000157.1 GCA_023409695.1 Methanobacteriota archaeon
CTGTAGGATGGTGGGGAGTTCTAAGTGGTGGAAGAATTCCCACGTTTTTTAATTCCCTTGTGATTGGAAATACCTTTTTTCGAAGGTATTGAGGCGTATTCATATAAGTGAGAACATCACTAATAAACTTTACCTCTTTGCTATCAGAAATATCGTTGTAAACAACAATCTTATCCGCCTTAAATATTGCCGCAGATCTACCAATCAACCCTATCTTATAAGTCTTTATCCTCAAATCTTTACTCTCAGCAGTTATTGAGGCAGGTATAAAAATGGATAAATGTCTTAATGTCATTTTCCACTATCTGTTTTCTATCTTTAATAAATATATAGTGCAACCTTTTTAGATTTAGCTTAAGTTATATATAAATACTAAGATACAATATTATTACTCTCAAAATTATTTTATAATAATTTATGATTTAGGGCTATTTAATAGTTTGTATATCAAATAACATCATTAACTATGGAGTTTTTTATATATAAATATTATGGGAAGTTAAACCCTCTATTTTATCTATTTCTTCTTTTGAATCCGTAGCACAATCACATCTATATCAATCTTTTCCTTTTCATGAAAATGATAAGTGCGGGGTATGGGAAAACTATAAGAAAATTTGTGTGTTATGCAACCACCTAATTTATTAAAGAATTTTTCTACAAAGGGTTCCGTCTCAAGTATATGAAATGAATATACAACAGGAGCAATTTCCATGGATTTAGTCATGAAGATTCTATCTGCTTCTTTTCTTTTTGCCTTTTGTGCCCCAAATGGGGGGTTCTGAATTACAGTATCTGCACTTCCAGTAAAATTTTGAATATCTTTTGAGATGAATTCTATATTATCTTCAATACCCATTTTAGATGCCTGTATCCCTGCAATTTCTACTGCTTCAGGATCAATATCCACACCAGTAACTTCACTTGCTCCAAGTAAAGCAGCCCCAATAGCAAATATACCAGTACCGCAGCCTAAATCAACCACATTTTTATCTTTTATATCCCCCAAAGAATACGCATTCCATAAAATATCAGAGGCAATGTTTGAGGGTGTTGTGTACTGTTCCAGATGAACTTTTGGAGATTTATGGGGCGGAATTTGTTGAAGCATCATTTCAAGATGTCTTTTCTTGGTAATTGTTATCTTTTTACTCATTTTTAGCATCCATATCTTACTTAATTAAACTTAATTAGAAATAAATATAGATCAAATATAAATTAATAAGTGATCATGAATCATAGCTATAAATAACTAAATAAATCTACGATATCCATGTTAATCTTAAATTTTTAGAGAGGATATTATGTTTAAAATCATTGCTAATCTTGACGAGAACGTCATATAAACTTGTGGAGAAACTAATGTAAATAGTGTTGCTAGGTGATATCATGTTTAATAAAATACTGATTGCTAATCGTGGTGAAATTGCAATAAGAGTAATGAGAGCATGTAAAGAGCTCGGTGTAAAAAGTGTTGCTGTATACTCTGATGCAGATTCCAATTCTCTTTTTGCAAAATATGCTAATGAAGCTTATAATATAGGAAATCCAAGCCCATCACAGAGTTATCTAAACATTGAAAAGATAATCGATGTTGCAGAAAAATGTGGTGCTGAGGCAATTCATCCAGGTTACGGATTTTTAGCCGAAAATCCTAAATTAGGATTTGAATGTGAAAAACATGGTATCAAATTAATAGGACCTAATGGTTCTATTATAGAAGCCATGGGAAGTAAAATTGAGTCTAAAAAGTTAATGGAAAAAGCAGGAGTTCCTGTTGTTCCCGGTACTGCCAAAGGGGTGACTGACATTGATGAAGCAGTTGACATAGCAGAATCAATTGGATACCCCGTTATTGTAAAAGCATCTGCTGGAGGTGGGGGAATTGGAATGCGTACAGTTTACGAAGAAGATGAGCTTGTACGTGCAATTGAGTCCACACAGTCAGTTGCAGCATCGGCATTTGGAGACTCAACAATTTACATTGAGAAATACATAGAAGAACCAAGACATATTGAATTCCAGATACTCGCAGACGAACATGGAAATACCATTCACGCTGCAGACAGGGAATGTTCAATTCAAAGAAGACATCAAAAACTGATTGAAGAAGCACCTTCCCCAATTATGACCGATGAACTTCGAGAAGAAATGGGCAGTGCGGCAGTTAGAGCTGCTTCTTCTATTGGTTACACCAATGCAGGAACTGTTGAATTTTTATATTCAAATGGTGAATTTTACTTCCTTGAAATGAACACACGTATACAGGTTGAACACCCAATAACTGAAATAATAACAGGAATAGATCTCGTAAAAGAACAGATTAAAATAGCATCCGGCGAAGAACTCTGCTGCAGACAGGAAGATATTACAGTTAGAGGACATGCCATAGAATGCAGAATAAATGCGGAAGATCCAATGAACGACTTTGCTCCAAATCCTGGCAAAATAACTGGATATCGTTCTCCAGGCGGAATCGGAGTTAGGGTTGACAGTGGAGTTTACATGAATTATACAATACCTTCCTTCTACGATTCCATGATATCAAAACTTATAGTTTATGGAATGACAAGGGACGAATGTATAGCCCGTATGAGAAGGGCCCTAAATGAGTATATCATATTAGGAGTTAAAACCACCATCCCATTCCATAAATCGATGATGCTGAGTGAAAGTTTCATAAAAGCTAAACTACACACTCACTTCGTTGATGAATACCGTGATGAAATCATGGGACACATGGCGCAGGTAATGAAAGCTGATGAAAAGATTGCAGCAAGGCTGAAATCTACATTCTTACCATCCCCTAAAATTGCCGCAGTGTCTGCTGCCGTAAATAGTTATGTAACAAACGTAAATAATTCCAAAAAGGAATTATAATTATATTTTTTCAGGTTATATTATTATTTAAAACAAAATCGGTGTTAAAATGAAAGATAAAGTGTTAGAAACTCTTTATGAAAAAAAAGGAGAATATGTCTCTACCCATGACCTAGCCTCAAAACTTGAAATTCCAGTATCTGAAGTACAGGAACATGTAACATCGCTTAAAAATGAAGGATATACCATAGAAACATCTTCTGATGAAGGATTAAAGCTTAAAGAAGATCTAACTCTATTATTACCTCATAAACTCAAAAACAGTCTCAAAACCAGTTACATTGGGAAAGAAATTCACTACTTTAGAGAAGTGGATTCCACAAACGAAGTTGCAAAAAAATTGGCCAGAGAAGATGCACCAGAAGGAACAATTGTAATAGCAGAAAGTCAGAGCAGAGGAAAAGGCAGACGTGGGAAAAAATGGGTATCTCCATTAGGCGGTGCATGGTTATCTATTATCTTAAGGCCTAATACATTACCTATCAATGCCCCCCAATTAACATTTATAGCAGGTGTTGCCGCTGCAGAAATTATAAAAGATGAATATGGACTTGATGCAGGTATAAAATGGCCAAATGATGTTTTAATAGATGATAAAAAAGTTTGTGGAGTACTAACTGAGATAAGCACTGAAATAGACACAATTGACTACATCGTTACAGGAATTGGAATCGATGCCAATATTGATGTGAATTTACTCCCTCCGGAACTCCAGGATACAACGACATCTCTTAAAAGCGAACTGAATCAGGATGTATCCCGTATGATACTGGTACAAAAGTTCCTCGGAAATTTCGAAGCAATGTATGATGAATTCAATAAAGGTAATTTCCATGAAATTTTAAGAAAATGGCGCCAGCTTTCAAAAACCATTGGAAGACAGGTAGAAATTAGAAAAGGAACTGAATTTGTGCGTGGAGAAGCTGTAGGTGTAAACAGCAAAGGGGCATTAATTTTAGAACTTGATGATGGAACACTTAAAAAAATTATTTCAGGGGAATGCAGACATATTTAGAGAATTATTTCAAGCCGTAGGACAAAATATAATTGATTAAACTAACTTCTATTTTATTTTTTTAATTCAAATTTTTTGATGTAAGTGGCAATGTGAAGTAAAAAGTCGAACCCTCACCCAACTTAGATTCAAGCCAAATTCTGCCATCATACTGTTCTATTATCCTTTTAACAACAGATAAACCAATTCCAGTCCCTTCATATTTGCCCATTGCATGTAACCGCTTAAAAACTTCAAAAATTTTATCTTTATATTCTTTTTCTATTCCTATCCCATTGTCTGCAACAGAAAAAATATATTCATTATTTTCTTTATCTATCTGGCATGAAACATGGATTTTTGGAGGTTCATCAGGCTTTCTAAATTTAATGGCATTACTAATTAAATTCTGGAAAACCCTGACCATCTGATCTGGATCAGCCATAACCTTTGGAAGCGGATCATAAGTAATTTCAGCATTGTTTTTATTGATTAAGGCATGTAAATTAGACAATACCTGTTCAAGCTCCACATCCATATCTACTTCTTTAAATTCAACTTTTTGAGTTCCAACGCGGGAATATTCAAGCAATCCCTGAATCATTTCTTTCATACGAACAGCAGCATCTACTATAAATTCAATAAACTCATCAGCATCAGAATCTAGTTTACCCCTGTATCTTCTCTCAAGAAGCTGTGTAAAACTTGCAATTGTTCTAAGAGGCTCCTGGAGATCATGGGAAGTAATATAAGCGAACTGCTGAAGTTCATAATTAGAACGTTCTAATTCATTTATTATCTCTTTTAATTTCTCTTCGGCTTTTTTACGTTCTGTAATATCATGAGCAATTACATTAAAAGCAAATATTTCATCATCCTTTTTTAATGCTTTTAAATAGGTTTCAGCATATCGGATTTTACCATTTCTGTCAATAAATCTTGATTCATAAGGCTTTGAACTCTTTCCTCTTAAAACTTGGGAAACTTTTTCTATATGCAACGGCATTTCTTCATCAAGCAACAAGTTCAGTTCTGTAAAATTTTTACCAATTAAATCTTCTTTAGATAATCCCGTAACTTCCTGTGCTGCATGGTTTACATCCATTAAATTGCCATCTATTCCTATAAGGATTGTGGAATCAGGTGAAGAATTGAAAAGAGTCCTGTACTTTAGTTCACTCTCCCTCAGCTCTTTTTCTGCCATTTTGAGTTCTGTAATATCCTGATTTGCACCATAAGTTTTGATAGTTCTGCCTTCAGCATTCTTTATAATTCCATAGCGAACTATAATAAAACGTTTTTCACCATCCACCCGCATAATTGTATGTTCAACCTGTCCAAAAAAGTCAGGATCATCTGTTTCTAAAGCTTTAGCTATTTCTTTCATTACCATGTTTGACTCTTCAGGAGGAATGAATTTTTGAGCATATTCTTCGGAGGACATTTTTAATCCGCCTTCCAGGTCAGCAGTGGTACCATACAACTTATAAAAGCTATCATCAAAAGTAAATAAGTCTGAACTGACATCATATTCCCAGTGCGCCAATTTAGCCATATCCATAGCTAACTTTAATTTCCTTTCATTCTGGCGTAATTCATTTTCAGCCTGTTTACGCTCAGTTATATCCTTAATACTTGCCACTATATATTTTTTTCCAGAAATATCTAAGTATAATGTCTTTTTAGTTACTAAAATATGTATATTACCCTCAGAATCCGTGAATTCTTCTTCATTAACGTTTTCCACTCCAGTTTTTAATACTTCTTCATCTTTCTCCCAGAAAACATCAGCTTCATGAGAAGGAAAAAAATCATAATCTGATTTCCCAAGAAGTTCTTCTCGTGAATAGCCCATGAGTTTGCAGTAAGCATCGTTTAAAAGAATCCAGCGATGCTGGTTATCCTTCACAAAAACTGGATCGGCAATAGAATTTATAATCTTATCAAGATAATTCGTAGATTTAATAAGAGCTTCTTCAATATGTTTGCGTTCTTGAATTTCTTTTCGCAGCGCATCATTAGACTCATTAAGCTCTCTAGTTCGCTTTTGTACTTCTAATTCCAAATTATTATGGGCTTCCTGCAGTTCTTTTAAAATCAAATTCTTTGATTTTGATGCTTCAAACATTAAATGTTTAAATGCATTTTCAGCGTCCTTGCGTTTAGTAATATCTGTTCCTATACTTAAAACACCTATAACTTCATCTTTGTCGTTGTAAAAGCCTTTATTTGTCCATGATACCCATACCCTTCTCCCATCACGAGTTATATTTTCATTTTCGCTATTGATATGGGACTCCGGATCCTTAACGACCATATTGATGAATTCCTGAAGATTTCTTCCAGAAGATTCTGTTTCTGGAACTATTGTACCAATAACATTTTTTCCCATAATTTCTTCTTTATTAAAACCAAAGAATTTCTCAGCAAATTCGTTGAAAAATGTAATACGCCCTTTTTTATCCATTTTAAGGATAATACTATTGGCATTTTCAACCAGTTCACGATAGCGCTTCTCACTCCTGCGAAGATCCTCTTCAATCTGCTTACGCCTTGCAATATCTCTTACATTCATTACAGCCCTTTCATTCCCATATATGTCCTCAAATATTCCAATTGATATTTCAGCAGCAAATTTAGATCCATTACTTCTTATAAATATTAATTCACCTTGAAATTTACCTGTTGATTCTATTTCTATTAATGCGTTTCTTAATCTAGGATCAGTAGTGTCTACAATGTCTGATCTGGTTAATTT
>JAEYQZ010000223.1 GCA_023409695.1 Methanobacteriota archaeon
GATTTTAGATCGAGAAGCAGCAGGGAAAATAAGGTAAGTAAAATAAAAAAAATTTTTAATGCTGCAGGGTTTGCTAATATTTTAGATGAAAGTGATTTAACCGCAATTAAGCTTCATTTTGGAGAGAAAGGAAATGATTCTTACATTAACCCAGTATTTGTAAGGCAAATCGTCGATAAAGTAAAACAAAACGGCGCAAAACCATTTGTAACTGATACTAACACGCTCTATTTTGGACACAGACACAATTCCATTGATCACCTCCAAACAGCTATACAGCACGGCTTTAATTATGCAGTTCTGGATGCTCCTATTATAATTGCAGATGGAATTTTGGGAAATAATGAAACCAAAATTGAAATTAACAAAAAGCATTTTGGAGAAGTTAAAATTGCCGGTGACATCGAAAAATCCAACAGCATGATCGTAATGTCTCATTTTAAGGGGCACGGCATGAGCGCATTTGGCGGAGCGATAAAAAACCTTGCCATGGGATGTGCTTCAGCTTTTGGTAAAATAGAACAGCATGGATGTGCTAAACCAGTAATAAAAGATAAATGTATTGCTTGTGGTAAATGTATGTCTGTATGTCCTGAAGACGCGATATATATAGAAGATGAAAAGTCTTTTATAGACTACGACAGATGTATTGGATGTAATTTCTGTATTGAAGTATGTCCTGATTCAGTTATAGATCTTGATCTTGAGAAGATACCTGAATTCATTGAGAAAATGGTAGAATATGCATATGGGGCTGTTAAAAACAAACAGGACAAAGTATGTTACATTAATTTCCTTATGAACATCACTCCTGATTGTGATTGTGTTCCGTGGAGTGATGCTCCAATAGTTCCAGATATTGGAATTCTTGCATCATTTGATCCAGTTGCAATAGATGCTGCCAGTATTGATCTGGTAAATGAGCAGTGCGGATTTGAAAACTCACTTTTACACCATAACTTCCATAAAGGGGAAGATAAGTTTAAAGGAGTTTATGAAGGCATCGATGGAAAAATTCAGCTTAAATATGGGGAAGAAATAGGACTTGGAAGCGCGGATTACGAGCTAATTAGGATATAATTATCACTTAGCAATGGAAGCAATTGCAAGATATTTGGCCGGTTAATAAATAAGTGGGTGTATTATGACGGATGATAATGAGGTATGGGAAACAACTAGCCGTATTGAAACTCTTGTAGATGGAATTTTTGCAATTGCAATGACATTACTGGTTTTAAACCTCAGCATCCCTCAATTAACCAGTTCTGTACCTAATATCACTGTTGAAGACTATTTAATTAATTCAATACCTAAGTTCTTCACTTATGGGTTGAGTTTTGTTATTCTTGCCATATTTTGGAGGGTGAATCATCAGCAGTTTTACAGAATTAAGCGTGCGGATTCTGCATTTTTATGGATAACAGTAATATGGCTTCTATTTGTTGCTCTGGTACCATTTTCTACCTCTCTTATGGGGGGATACGGGGAGACTCAGTCAGCCAATATATTTTTTAACCTTAATCTACTTTTAATTGGGATATTTTCGGGATTGATATGGTACTATGCCACAAAGAAAGATTTTATAGAAAAATTAAGCCGTGAAAAAATAATTAAGCTTAATAAACTGAATTTGATGCTGCCAATTGCGGCATTAATTGCAATTGGAGTATCCTTTGTAATCCCTGCATTCAGTACCCTCACTTATCTAGCTATTCCTATAATTAAAAAAGTAATAAAGGCTTAGGCTGTTGCATAATATAAAAATTAAAAAATCAGAAAAAATTTAGAAGTTAATTTGCATTTGAATTCACATTTAAAACGCTGCCATTTGAAAGTAAAACACTGTCATCTGGAATGTAATCAATTTCAATTATTACACCCTTTAGCTGGCAGTCAAGGACATGTCCCCCTGATTTTTTATCTTCACTTATAAAGTGGAAGTGATAGTCATTCAGGTTTACGTCACTTGCGTATTCAGGACACCAGAATCCAACCATAGTTCCAGTAATATTGTTGAAATTGAAAATAGTTTGATTTTTTAAGGCTTCATTTAGTGTAGGATAAGGTTTGTTTTGTTTTGGAGGACTTCTAGCTTTAACGCTGTCAAAGGTTCCAATCACTTTAATTGAATAGAACATATTTTTAGAAGGCATTGTAGCATTTAAAAACTGTTCAAGCTGTGTTAGATTCATACTTGAATTTAAAATAAGTATTTTATCAGTTTTAAACGGCACTGTCATGGCAAATGGAGTGTTTGCAGAATCATTAATAAGATAAACGGTTCCATTTGATTTTATTTGATATATGTTGCCGTTTAATTCTATCATTTCTCCATCCAGACCATTAAATGTTCCCATTCCTGTATCTCCATGTGACCTTAACTCGCCTATGGTCCAGTTCCCGTCAAAATTTCCTGCAGATAAAGAATTAAGTGTGGATAATTGGAAAATGGAATTATCATCCTTTACTTGTGAAGAAGCACCATAAACTGTTCCTGTTCCTAAAACTAATATCATTAAAATTCCTGTAAATAGATAATATTTCTTTGCCATGGAGATATTTTGTATTGATTGAATTATATATAAGTTTCAGTGTAATTTTGGATAAAAAAAATAGTTTTGAAAATTAATGAATTTCACTTAAATTGTTTATCTCTAAAAATCAATATTTAGAATCTCTCTTATATTCTCCACAATGACATCTGCAGTGTCGTAAACCATCTGCGGATTTTTCTCTTTTTGCTGTACAGTAAGAACACCAATATCTGCTTCTTTAAGCGCAAGGACATCGTTCACGCTGTTACCAACCATCATAACATCATAGTTCCTTTTAAGTCCCTTTACAATTTCCATCTTTTTCCAGGAGTCTGCGGTGTCAAAAACGTTTTCTTCAGGGATTCCGATGTACCTTGCAAGCGCTTTTAAAGACCCTTTCCGATCTCCAGAGGCTATGAATATGTGAATGCCTCTTTTTTGCAGTTCTTTAACCACATCTCGCACCTCTGGGAACACTCTCCCTCCTGAAGTGACTGTAAATTCAATTTTTCCCTTGTTCAGATTCACTATAAATCCTGAGCCACTGCATACTTGTATATCATAATTTTTAGCTGTTACTGCCCTTATGGTATCCTGAATATCACTTACTTTAGATTCATCGCCTGTAATGGATTCAATTAATTCTCTTTTTTTGATTTCAACAGTTGAATAACTTATGTCAATATTGATGTCGTTTCTTTTAATGAACTGGCATATTCTCTGGTCTGGCTTTGCATTAATTATACACTTTGAAGGGTCTGTCTGTATAACTACAAGTGCTCTTGCACTGCTGCTGTCTACAATATCCAGTGAACTTACGTTATCAAATATTTCACCTGTTTGAAGGTCTTTCAATGCTCTATATCTTTCAATAAGTGTCCCTGAATTATCGAATACAATCGCTTTCATATTATCAACTGTTATTTGCAGATTATCATTTGATTTTTAATTGAATTTTTAATATGAATTTTAATTTAACTAAGTAAGTATTGTAAAAAAAATTATTTATCATTATTGTTTATTGGAATCCATTTTACAATTTTTAACATCTATTTTTTTTCTGTGCATTTGTATTGGGGAACCAAATTAGGGATTTTGGATGCTTTATGCATTTTAAAATCATTTTTTATGATATAATCAGTTAATAGCAAATTACATATTATAAAATGTATTTTAGTGTCTTATTTTTGAAATGTGACCTTTATCACAAATTAATAATAAATTTAATTATATCTGTAGTAACATAATATTATTAACCATGAATGTATGGCTCAAAATATTTGCTAGAGCATAATTAATAATAAAAGTTTGGTCTTTTGTATAAGCCCGTGACATAAGTCATAAAAATGTAATAAAAATAGTTACAATGTTATATCAGCACTGTGATTATAATCACAAATCTGTAATAAAATTTCATACATTAGTGATTATACTCTTTATTTATCCAGAAGGGACGATAAGAAATGAAATTAGAAATGACTATTAAATTTCTTATTTTGTTTGTAGCTATAATGCTAGTTATCTTCCCTGTATCTGCAGAGGGTTCTTCAATATCTTCGCAAACCGTGAGTGTAACTATACCTGAGACTGCTGCGGTCTCAGCAAATTATGGAAATAGTTCAATAATAAATAGTGGTCTTATACCTCCTGGTACTACTGAAGTTACCATTAATAATGCGTATTTCGCAAATCCCTCAAATGTAGATACAGAAATCTGGATTAGGGCGAGTGGTGACCTTGTAGGTGCAAACACGGCAAATACAATTGGTTTATCTAATCTGAAATACATTATTCCAGGTTTGGGCTCAGCTGTAGAATTAACAGATCAATATACCAAGGCAGGGGTGCTTAAAAAACCGAATCATGGAAGTATCAGTCCAATGGGTGTGAATTTACGTATAAAAATCCCCTATGGAACAACTCCTGATACTTACAAAACAACAATTTATTTCACATCCCTAAAATTTAACTCTGATGCATCGGTATGAGATCAAACATCAGATAGAATTAGAAAGTAAGGCGGTATTATCTGTCTTTACTTTCTAATACCTCCTTCAATTTAATATAAGGTTCAAATGTATCTATACTATTTTATATTTAAAATAACTTAATCAAATCAAATATAATTTATGAGCTTGGTTCTTTATGAAATTTAATGCAATATTAAAAAGTTATGTCCCTAATCTGGACAGTAATAATTACTTTTAATACATAAAATTATAATAATCATAAAATTCAACTATATTATAAGAAGGAGAGGATATGGTTGGAAATTAGAGTTAAAATTGAAGATGAGAAAGCCTCAACAATTCGAAATTTGCTGAATAATGGTTTAAGGGGTAAATACGCTTTACAATCTATAACTGAGGATAAAGGAAAAGGTGAGTTTATTTTTCAATATAAGAAAATGAAATAACCATATTTTGTATATAAGCTTAATTTACATAATTTTATTTACTTAAACAGGCAGTGAATACTCTCTAAAAAATTTTAATTTTAATTTATGTGTTTTAAAACAGATTTATCTGGGAAAAAATGAAATAAATGCCCAGCAAAACAAGGAATGCTCCACAAATTACCATTACTGCTTTATAGGTTTTATCATTCATGAATTTTGATCCCCTGCTTGATGCAAATGAGATTATACTGAACCATGAAAGATCAGCTAACCAGTGGCCAATTGAAAAGGCTAAAAGGCCAATAATCCCTGCAAGGGCTAATCCTTTAAACATGAAAGCAAGGCCAATTGTACCCCACCAGATAAAAAAATAAGGGTTTGAAATACTTGTTATAACTCCCTTAAGAAAAGATCCGTATTTTTGAATTTCATTTTCCTCAGTTTTGATATTTGACAGCGTGGTGTTTGATCTAGATGTATTATATCCCATAAAAATGAGAACAATGCCTCCAAATATCCCAATGATAAAAGCTGCAGTTTGCGAACCTAAAATCTGGCCTAAACCTGCCAGAATGACAATCATCATTAGTATTTCTGCCATTATGTGGCCTAAAACAACCCGAGGCCCTGCTATAAATCCTTTTTTAACAGAGTCAGAAACTGTTACAGTAAACATGGGCCCGGGAACTAATGCACCGGATAATCCAACTCCAAATGAAGTTAATGCAAATAAAACAATTTCAATCAATTAAATCACTATAATATAGAAATAGATAAAAAATGGATTTAGTTAATTTTCATTTAAAACTTTCATTATCTCGGATAAATGATAATTAATGACTTTCATCTGGTCTTCATTTAATGGTCGGGTCCGTGTCAAATACCTAAAACGTTCGAAAACATGTCCCATTTTGTTAATCAGTTCGTTTATATAAATTTTCTCTTCGAACATTTCATCACCAGTCTTACTTTGTTTTTAATGCTGATAAATTTAACTATGAATTTCTAAGGGTTGTCTCATGATTAATTTTTACACCTGAAATTTTACTTATTTATGGGTTTAATGTTCTTGTTTTTTTCCAGATCGTGGATTCGGGACATTCACTTTAAAAAAATGAAAAAGTTATTCTAAGAAATTCATCTTTTGGCCGATGCCTTTTTGAAGAGCTTTTTCATACACATTCCATGCAGTAACTATGTCCTGAACTGCAAGTCCTGTTGAATCAAATACTGTAATTTCTTCGTCTGAGGTTCTACCTGGAATTGAACCTGTTATTACATCTCCAATTTTACCATGGATGTCGCTTTGTCTTACAAGACCTTCCTGAACTGGAATGTTAATTTCACCACTGTGGCTAGCCTGATCCCAGCAATCAATTATAATTTTGGATTTTTGGAGTATGTGGCTGTCTAATTCCTGTTTACCTGGAGCATCAGCTCCCATCGCGTTAATATGAGTTCCTGGACTTACCCATTTTGATTTAACAACAGGTTCTCGTGCGGGTGTGGTAGTCAGCAGTACATCAGCACCTTGTACGGCTTCTTTTATAGTATCAACAGCTTTAACAGGAATTCCATATTTTTCAGAGGCATTTTGGGCGAATAAATCCCTTGTTTCGCATGTTCTGCATGAAACCCTCACTTCTTTAATGTCCATTACTTCCATTATAGCTTCAAGCCCTGTTGCTGCCTGAACTCCTGCCCCTACAAGACCTAAAATCTCAGAATTGTCTCTTGCAAGGTATTTTGTGGCAACTCCTGCTGC
>JAEYQZ010000235.1 GCA_023409695.1 Methanobacteriota archaeon
TCTTTAGATTCTGCAGCACCGACAAATCCAACAGGGACCCCTGCAATGGATCTTGCTTTCATACCTTCATTTTCAACCAAATTTATAGCCTCAAAAAGTGCTGTAGGGGCGTTTCCAATTACAATAATCCCATCAAAACCTTCCTCATGTGCAACTCGCATTGCAGCAGCTGCTCTAGTTATCTGTTCTTCTTTTGCAAGTTTAATGGCATCTTCATGACTAATGTAGCACTTTATTTCGCCTTCATATTTATTTATCCCTACTTTGACCATATTTATATCTGTAAGAATATCTTTTTTGGCTTTAATTGCTTTCACACTTTCAGCCACAAAATCAGAGGATATTCTGCTAATATCTGCATATTCAGGATCTGCAGTAGAGTGAACAATCCGCTCAACTATGCTTTGTTCTGCTGGAGAAAGACTTTTTATTTTATCTGAAATTAATGATCTCACTATTTCTCTACTTTTTGATGCTATATCATAGCCCTGTTTTGTTGATGCACCCATGAAAATAGAATCTTTACCCATTTTTTCACATCTTAAATTTTTGATTTTAATTTAATCTTTACTATATTTAAAGAAGACATTGGATATAAGTCTGCAATATATGATTCAATGTTTCTCAATTTTTAATTGGTGGTAAGAATTTATATTTTTTTGCAGTTTTATCTTATTTTTGATTTTTATATTTTGAATTTTATGCTTTAATTTCCAAGTTTTTCTTTAGCTAATTGTTATAGCACATCAACATCGTTAAATTACGCTAGATATTCCGTTTTGATTTATAAATTTACACAAACTTTTTATAATATAAATATATAATAGTTGCCTAAGCAATGATTATGAGGTATTTCATGGAAAAAAATGAACTAACCGATCTGGATGATTTTCTGATCTACCAGATCTATGGATCTGCACGTTTGTTACGATTTCAACTTCAGAAGTTGTTAGATGAGAATGAACCTAATTTCACACCAGAACAGGCATTTTTACTCTATAAATTATATATGAATGATGGCCAATCACAGAGACAGCTTGCAGATAAAATTCTCAATGATTATCCTAATATAACACGGCTTATAGACAAGCTAGAAAAGAAGGGATATGTTCGCAGAGAAGTCGATGAAAATGATCGCAGGATGTTTAAAGTTTACATGTCAGAGGAGGGCAGGTCTCGCTTTAATAGTTTTATTCCTTTAATAATGCATCAAAGAGGAAAATTATTAAAGAATATCAGTTCTAATGAAGAAAAAATAGTTAAAGATGTATTAAAGCGTATAGAACAAAATATACAGAATTATTTTCTATAATTTTATAATTTTCCAGTTTAATTTTATTTCCTAATAGTTGCTTACGTAACTATTATTAAAGTAACTATTGCTGGAGTAATTAAAAAGAAAAACTTTAGTAAAAACTGTGAAAAGTGTATAAATTATTAAGGAGGTTCTTAATGATAAAAGAAGCAATAAAAATATTTATAAATGATATTAAAACGATTAAACAATTTCCAGTACTTATGATCTTTTTGATAGTGATTATTTGTTTACCTTCTCTTTATATCCTGTTTACTATTCCGTCAGCATGGGATCCATACAGTAAAACTTCAAATATGGAAATTGCTGTAGTTAACGATGATTTAGGTTATACTATGAATGGAACGCGTTATACTGTTGGAAGTACATTAGTCGATGAGTTAAAAAATAATACAAATTTTAGCTGGCAGTTTGTTGATAAGAGCGCTGCGTTAGATGGCGTTAAAAATGGAAAGTATTATGCAGCTTTGATAATTCCTGGTAATTTCACTGAAAATTTACTTTCAATCGAAACTACAACTCCTCAACAGGCTAAAATACAGTATATAGATAATGAAAAATTGAGTCCAATTGCAACGAGACTTACTAGTGCTGGGGCTAATGAGATACAGACTAAAATTAATGATGAAATCGTTAAAACTATTGATGGGATTATTTTTGGTAAACTTAGCAATGTAGGAGAAGTAGCTAAGGAAAATAAAGCACAATTTTTAAAATTAAGGTCATTTGTAAATGAATTAAATGGAAAAATAAGCACTATAGATGCATCTATATCTGAAGCAAATTCAGATATGGGTACCCTACAGGAAATATGGCCTAAAGTTAGTGTTGCACTCCCTGAAATACAAAAATATTCTAATTATGCAAGGAGCAATTATGATTCTTTGTACAATCAAATTTTATCGGATCCTCAGAAATCTTTAACCAAAGTTCAGGACATGGAATCACAGGTCAGCACAACCATAACAGGTCTTAAATATGTCGACGCGATTTTAACCAGTTTATACAATGCAACAGGAGATGCTCAGTTAAAACCAGTTATCACACAAATTGAAACAGATATCAACTATGCAAATAAAGTCCTTGCTCTTTTAAAAAATGTAGAAAATGATATAAAAGATGGTAAAAACCCTGGAGGAAAATTAACAGAGCTAAAATCTTTAATTGACCAACTGGATGATGGTGTGAATACTCTCGTAGCAAACAAAGCCAGTATAAATCAAAAAATTAACAAAGCAGCGGCTACATTAAATATGGTTAATTCTAAATGGCCTACAATTAGAAATGCTATACCTATAGCTGCAGCTAAGCTTAATTCGATAAATGAAGAGGACATAGATAAATTAATAGCATTTTCAGATACTGACCAGGATGATGTTAAAAATTATTTTGAAAGCCCTGTGGAATTAGAGGAAGAGAGTATGTATCCTGTAAATAATTATGGATCTAGTCTTGCCCCATTTTACATAGCCTTATCGCTATGGATAGGGTGTCTTATAGCTATAGCTATGGTAACTGTACGAGTAAAATCAAATAAATATGGAGCTAGGTCTGCTTATTTTGGAAGAATGAATTTGTTTTTAATAATAGGCATATTTCAGTCATTATTAATTGCATCGAGTTCATTATTCTTGAATGTACAAAATTCATCAGCAGCATTACTGACCTTAACTATCTTAATCATCGGTACGTGTTTTATGATAATCCTGTATTCGGTGGTTTCAATCTTTGGAAGTCTAGGGAAAATAATAGCAGTTGTACTATTGATTTTGCAAATTGCCTCATCAGGAGGAATTTATCCTGCGGAACTCCAGTCCAGTTTCTTCCAGACTATACAGCCATATTTGCCAATGACATACGCTATTAAAGTCCTCAGAGAAGTGGTTGCAGGAGTTTTATGGAACAGTTACTGGTATAATTTAGGAGCATTATTTATATTCACTAGCGTGATCTTAGCGCTAGCATTGTTAACTGCAGGAAAAATAAAAGATTCACAAGATGTAGAAGAAAAATTAAAGAATAGCGGTTTGGTTGGGTAATTCTTAAGAAATATCTTATTTTTTTATTTATCTGCTGTTAATAGTTTAGAATGTACTATTTTCCTAGAAATACTAATTAATTATTGAGAAAATTAATAGTTATTATATAATTCATATTTATAGGCATTATCAGTGATTTAAATCATTTTTAATTCTATTTGATTAATATAAAACTTAATTCATTAAAAAATATTTAAATAAATAGCATATACACCTAAAATAGATATTTTCAGGATAAAAATAGTGAAATAAATATATATTTAGTTATTAACAAGAATTATTTATGAATGCCAAGATCCTGGTGGTTGAGGATGAAGCTATTACAGCATTAGATATTCAGGGGCTATTGGAAAGTATGGGTTTTGAAGTGGCTTCAATAGCTTCTCATGGAGCAGAAGCCATTCAAAAAGCTAAAGATCTTAAACCAGATTTAATACTTATGGATATTATGATTAAAGGGGAAATGGATGGTATTGAAGCTGCTGGGGAAATAAAAAATATTTTTGATGTTCCTGTAATTTATATGACAGCTTATGGTGATGAAGAAACTTTTGAGAGGGCTAAATTAACAGAACCATATGGATTTATTACCAAACCCTTTGACCGTGAGGAGTTAAGGGCTTCTACAGAAACGGCTCTTTATAAGTTTGAGCTTGATAAAAAGTTAAAAGAAAGCGAAGAGAAATACCGCAGGTGGTTTGAAGAGGATTTAGCTGGAAATTTCATTTCAACACCTGATGGCAAATTACTTGAATGTAACCCTGCATTTATGGAGATATATGGATTTAATAATCGTGAAGAAGCTATACATTTAAATATTTCAAAATTTAACTCTGCCGATTGGGTTGATCTTATATCTCGCCTGAAGGGTGAATATAAAATTTATGATTATCAAACCTGGCATAAAATGCCTGATGGAAAACAAATTCATATTGTTGCTAATGTGGTAGGTGTTTTTAATGATTCAAGCGAACTTACTCAAGTTAAAGGTTATGTTTTTGAAGATACTGAACGTAAAATAGCTGAAAAAGCTTTAAAGGAGTCTCTAAAGTCAAAATCAAATATTTTAAATGCTTTAAAAGAAAGCGAAGAGAAATACCGTCGCTGGTTTGAAGATAATCTGGCAGGAAATTATATTGCCACACTTGAAGGTAAATTACTGGAGTGTAACCCTGCATTTTTGGAAATTTATGGGTTTAATAGCAAGAAAGAAGCTTTTAAATCAGATATTTCTAAATTCAATCTGGCTGGATGGGCTGATCTCATTGCTAGTTTGAAAAATGAACATAAAATAATGAATCGTAAAAGTAAACATAGAAGACCTGATGGAAAACTAATTTATATTGTATCTAATTTTGTCGGTGTTTTTGATGATTCGGGTAAACTTGTTCAGGTTAAGGGTTATATTTTTGATGATACTGAGCATGAGGAAGCTGAAAAGGATTTAAAAGAAAGTGAAAATAAATTCAGGGAAACTTTCGAAAATGCAACTATTGGAATATCATTAACAGGTATTGATGGGAATCTAATTGAGGTAAACAGCGCTTTAAGTGAAATGAGTGGATATTCTAAAGAAGAACTTAAATCTATTAACTATAGTGACATTATATGTCCTGAGGACTTAGAAAACAATAAGAGTTGGGTAAAATCATTGCTTGAGGGTAAAAATACAACAGCACGTTTTGAAGAGCGTTATATTCACAAAGATGGACATATCATATGGGTAGATGTAAGCACTTTTCTTCTGCGTAAAAATAACAATCCAGTTTACTTTATAACTCATGTTCAAGATATAACTGAGCGCAAGAAAATGGAAAAAACTATGCTTCA
>JAEYQZ010000019.1 GCA_023409695.1 Methanobacteriota archaeon
GAAGAGCTTGAACACCTTTTTGATTCTAAAAAAACATCTGATTCTCCATATCATTATTTATCAATTTTGGATAAAAAATACAAGAGACAAAGATCTTCATACACTAGTGATATGAGAAGGTGTGATATGCGAATTCCTGTGATCACAGAGAAGATGAAACACAAAAACTTGATGGAAATAGTTTATGAAGCTAATGGGAATTTTTCACGTGCCAAACAAAAAGTTAGGGAATCTGCAGATGAGCAGGATGAGAAGAAAGAACATTAAAAATTATTTAAGCAAGGAAATCTTTTTATGGAGACTAAAAGATTCATATTATTGGACATTGATTATTTTACCAAAAAAGGTAGTCCTGTGATAAGACTATTCGGTAAACTATCAGATGGAAAATCAATAATCGCTCTTGATAAAAGTTTTAAACCTTATATTTACGTCCTGCCTCATGATATTGAGGAATGCATAGCTGAATTAAAGAAATTTAAGTTTAGTGAAATAGAAAAAATCTGTAAAATAGATAATGGAGAATTAAAAGATTTTTTGAAAGTAACATTAAAGCATCCGTGGGAACTGCTTAAATTAGAGAAGGAACTAATTGAGTTGAAATCTGTAGATGGAGTAAGAGAATATGATATTCCTTTTTCTCGCAGATATTTGATTGATAAGGGCTTATTTCCCATGTATGAAGTAGAAGTACAAGGAAACGTATTAAAACAGTTCACTCCTAATGAAACATGCATAATTGAATTACAGAACGAGCCTCAACATGTTAAATCTAGTTTACCAGACCTTAATATTTTAAGTTTTAAAATTGAAGCCTGCAATCCTCAAGGTAGGCCTCAGGTAAAGGAAGATCCTATTATATTAATTAGTTTCTCCAGTAATCAAGGTTTTCAAAAGGTATTTTCAACCAAAAATTCATTATCTAATTTTGTAGAAATAGTTCAAAATGAGAAGGAATTATTAAATAAATTTGTTGAAACCATTAAATCTGAAAATCCGGACATAATTACTGGTTATAACTCAGATAAATTTGACTTTCCTTATATTAAGGGTAGAGCTGACCAATTAGGTGTATCACTTAACTTGGGAGTCGATGGATCAAAGCTTGAGTTTATAACAGTTCCTAAAAAAGCAGCAGTGATTAAGGGACATATCCATATTGATCTTTACAGGATTGTGCGCCGTCATCTTCAATTAAACAGCCATACACTTCAGAATGTTTATTTAAATCTTTTTGGGAATGATAAAATCGATATTCCTATGGATCAGATATACACTTGCTGGAATGATGAAGGTGAAAAATTAGAGAAACTGTTTAAATATTCTCTTGAAGATGCAGTTGCAATTACTAAGATTGGAGAGCTAATGTTGCCCATGAGCATAGAACTTGCACGGATTGTAGGGCAACCATTATTTGAAATTGTTAGACGAGGAACTGGAACCCAGGTGAAATGGTATTTAATCAGGAAGGCCTATGAATTTGGCCATGTTCTTCCAAATGAACCTGGGAAATTTGAAAGAAATGTTGTAGGGGGATATGTAGAGGAACCAGTTAAAGGATTATACGAAAATATTTTTTACTTCGATTTCAGAAGTCTTTACCCCAGTATAATAATAGCTAAAAATATTTCACCAGAAACCCTCACTGAAGATGGCGATAAAAAAGCATGCCATATTGCGCCTGAATTTGGATATAAATTCAAAAAAGAACCAATAGGTTTTATTCCTACAATTACATCTCAACTTTTAAACGGCCGGATACGAATTAAGGCTTTGATGAAAGAATCCGATGATCCTGAGGAAAAACAAATTTTAAATTTTAGACAAGAAGCACTGAAAACACTAATCTCCACTATTTATGGGCTGTATAATCATCCTAAATATCGTTGGTATTGTATAGAGGCTTCAGAGGCGATTACTGCATGGGGAAGGGATTTTCTAAAAAAAAGCATGGAAACGTCTGAAAGGCATGGGTTCAAAGTATTGTATGCAGATACTGATGGATTCTTTGTTACTTTAGAAAATGAAGATATTGGTAAATGAAATGTTACCTTAACGATAATTTCATGGGTTATATATCAAAATAGCAAAAAATTTCAGATTGCCAAAAACAATAAAAATAAATTTACTATACTGAAATAGTGATTGAAATGGACGTGACAAGTGTTTTGATGCATAATATAAGAAAGTATCAATAGTGGATAAATAATAATACTTTTCTGAACATTTTTTTCAGAATCTTTATTAAGTTATTTAGTTATACCAATATTAAATGAATATATTAAGTTAATGTAAAAATGGAGATAGAAACTATGGGTGAAGGACCAGATCCATATAAAAAGATGGGAGTAAATCCAAGAGCTCCTGCTTTGGGATTGAAAAAGATTAAACATAGTACTAATCCAGAAGCTTCAATAGATACATGTGCTATAAAAACCAAAAGATGTAAAGTTTGTAATAAAGAATTTGTTTCTGATACTTTTTCTGTATGTATTCATTGCCGTAAATCGGAAAAGAGTGATGGAAATAATTTATCAATTTCTAAAAAGTCAAATTCTCATACTCCTCTTTATTACAATGTCACGTTTGGATCAGAAATTGATAAAATATCAGATATGCCTAATGAAGATAAACCCATTCATAATAACGAAAAATTAAGGAAATCATCTAGTTTTAGTTTATTAAATGCAGATTTAAATGGAAATGATCCTGCTAAGCGGATATTTGCGGTAGAATCTCTATGTGAAATTAAAGATAAAGAAGCTTTGTCAATATTAATTGAAGGATTAAAACATAATGATTCGAATATTAGGTGGAAAATTGCAAGGCAACTGGGACATTTAAAAGATAAAAATGCGGTTTTGGCTCTAATTGAAGCTTTAAAAGATACTGATTCTATTGTTAGAAATAATGCTGCATGGAGTCTTGGAGAAATAGGGGATAAACGAGCTATAGATCCTTTAAATCATACCTTAAAAGATAAAAATAAAATTGTAGCATATAATGCAAAAGAAGCGCTAGATAAGATTAAAGCATTTAAAAAGAGGTTCTAATGTGTTCGATCCAGATAAAGCAATTAATTCTTGCAATGAAGATAAATTAAATCGTTGTAATTTCGCTAAATCACTTGGAGAAGCCATTATAAATTATAAAGAAGAAGAAAGTCTAGTAATTGGTCTTTTAGGTAAATGGGGTTATGGAAAGACTTCAATAATAAATATGGCTATGGAACATATGGCAGAAATTACTAAAAATGATGAAAATTCGCCAATATTAATTGAATTTAATCCATGGATTTTTTCTAATCAAAATCAGCTTGTTAAGAAATTTTTCGATGAATTTGGTATAAAAATTAAGGATGATGGTATTAAAGATAAATTAAAAACTTATGTTAATAAATTAATTCCTCCAATAATTGGTTTAGCTTCTGTAATTGATCCTGCACGTACTCGAGCACTTATTAAAAGTTCAGAATATTTTGATGATATTCAATCAGAGGAAGAAAGTTTAGAATCTATAAAAAATGAATTGAATGATCTTATTGCTAAAAAAAGTCAGAGAATTATTGTTATTATTGATGATATAGATAGACTTAGCGATTTTGAAATTCAACAAATTTTTCAATTAGTTAAACTACTAGCAGATTTTCCAAATACTATTTATTTACTTTCCTTTGATAAAAAAGTTGTAATTAAAGCATTAGGAAATGTTCAAAGAGGTTCTGCAGATAAATACTTGGATAAAATAGTTCAAATTCCATTTGAAGTCCCAAAGATCCATAAAAAGGATATAGAACAATTATTATTCGGCGAGATTGATAAAGTAATTTATGAATATAATGATAAATTTGATCAAAAATATTGGGGAAATCTTTATCATAGTGGTCTTAAATATTTTTTTAGTAGTATAAGGGATGTAAAACGCTATATAAATACCTTAAAATTTAATTTTGAGATTATTAAGGATGAAGTGAATCCTGTAGATTTTCTTGCTATTATTGCCATACAGATTTTCGCGCCTAAAGTTTATCAAGGAATAAGAAATAATAAGAACATTTTTTCTGGAGCTTTTGATTATTCGGGTCCTAATTATATTTCTATAAAAGAGCAGGCAAAAATAGAATGTGATGAAATAATTAAAAAAGCAGATTTATCTATTCAAAAACATTTAAATGAGCTCTTAAATTATATGTTTCCACGATTAAATGCAATTTATGGTAATACTAATTACGGGAACGACTGGTTATCAACTTGGAGAAAAGAACTTAGAATATGTAGTCCTGAAAAATTCGAAATTTATTTTAGGCTATCTATTAATGAAGATGAAATTTCTCAAAGCGAAATTAACAACATACTCTCATCGGTAAATAATCCTGAATTATTTACTGAAGAGCTTTTAAAATTAAATGAGAATGGGAAAATAATAGAATTTTTAGAACTTTTAGAAGATTATACTCAAGATATTCATGAAGATAATATTGAGAACGTTATTTCTGTATTAATGGATATTGGAGACTTATTCCCAGATATAAAAAAAGGAATGTTTGATATTGGAACACCTATGAGAGTTTCTCGAGTTATTCATCAACTTCTGCAGCGTTTTAATGATTTTGAAGATAGATTTAAAATTTTAGAATATTCAATGGTTAAATCTAAAAATAGTCTTTTTACAATCGTACAAAAAGTAGCAATTGAAGATCAAGTACATGGAAAATATGGATTAGCAAAGAATCCTAGCCCTAAAGGAAGATGGACTGTTGATTCAGAACAGCTAATAAAACTAGAAAAAATTGCTATTGGTAAAATTCATGAGTGGGCTAAAAGTGGTCATTTAGCTAAACATGAGCATTTTGTTGAAATTCTTTTTGATTGGAAAAGATGGGAACCTGAAGAGACTATTACTTTTGTAAATAAGATGATAGATACCGATGAAGGTTTAATTAAATTTCTAACTCATTTTTTAGATCGATCTACTAGTTTTACTTTAACAGACAAAGTTTCTAATTCTTTCTGGACAATGAATATTGAGAATATTGAAAGTTTTGTTAAATCAGATGAATTAGAACCAAAAATACGAAATATTACATCTTCATCTAATTTTGAAGAACTTGAAGATATAAATAAGCTCGCTATTTCATGTTTTTTAAAGAAAATGGATAATAGAAATTAAACCATGAGGTTGATAGAAGTTATTACAAATATAATAATATCGATTCACATGAAACCTAATATATAGGTCTCCTGAAGCAATTCAAGAAGCTGAATTTAGATTTTTACTTGCAAGTTTAAAAGGTGAAACTTTTCATATTTCTAGAAAAGGTTTATAAGATTTCAAGTAAAAGGTGAAAAATTAAAGACTATTTTTAGGTTAAATTTTACCAGTGCCACGTATCTTTATGATAAAATATTCATATAATTATTCATTTTAAGTCTCAAAGTTTAAACAGAATAATATATTTAACTGCTATTTATGAACTAATGATCTTTATTTATTCAAAAGTACTAAACAGATTTATTAGTATTTTAAATCAGTTTTATAACTAGCATATTAAATTATTTTGTGATAATAAATATAATTCTTTCTATTTGAGCATAATAGTAAATATTATTATTATGCCCTTAAATACACTTATTTAAGTAAAGGGGATGATAATTTTGAAGAGGATAACTCTATTTTTAGTCTTAATTTTAGTTTTAGCCGTTGTGGGAATTTCAGGTTGTTCAAGTACTCAAAAATATACTGTAGGGGACTCAAATTTTCAGCTACCTGAAAAATGGACTAATGGAGAAAACGCGCTCAGTAATTCTTCATTACAGTTAAGATGGAATGATCTTCTTTCACTAAGTGTAATTCAGTATGCTAATCAAAATGAATTCAATAAGAATTACACTAGGGATATTAAGCCATTCAGTTATGTAAATATAAAAACAAAAGACCTAAATATTGAAGGAACTGATGTTAAATTCATAAATAGCACCTTTTTAGATGATAATACAGTCGTAGAATCCTATTTCTTCCAAAAAAATGGTAAATACTATTCTGTACACTTCACTGATTATTGCATGACTAAAGGATTTCCAAGTACATTTGGCGACAAAATCAATGCCACTGTTAGTTCCATAATAAGAACTATAAATTAATTTTATATTTTTTTATTTAATCTAACTTAAGGGGCGTAAAAATGGCAAAAAAATGTCCAAACTGTAAAAAACAAAATAAAAATATAGCAAAATTCTGTGAAAATTGCGGAACATCATTAACCAACACTGAAAGTACTCAAGAAGGAATAAAAGATTGGTGGGATAATCAAAGTAGTAATTCGAAATATGGAATTGGTTTAATTGGTTTTTGTTGTCTATTTGTAATAGTAGGATTAATTGCTTTTGGAATAATGGGAATGTCATCTTCAGATACAGCATCAAGATATTCGCAGTCAACTACGACAACAACGTCTAATAATACACAATCTACAGATACTACAAGTCAGCCAATTGTTTTATCTGGTAAAGGGCAAGAAGCTACTAAAACATTCCATTTGAATGATGGATTAACTAGGTTCGAGATGACACATAATGGAAACTCTAATTTCATTATTCATTTGATGGACACTAATGGAAATGTTCAAGAATATGTGGTAAATGAAATCGGCGCTTACAATGGTTCACAAGCATTTAATG
>JAEYQZ010000119.1 GCA_023409695.1 Methanobacteriota archaeon
TACGGAAGAGATAATAGAGGAAATTCTGCTCCTGTAAACGAAGGAGAAGAATACGATGTTAAAATAGAAGATATGGGAAGAGATGGAGACGGAATCGCTAAAGTAGAAGGTTTCATAGTTTTTGTAAGTGGAGCTAAAAAAGGCGATGAAGTTAAAATCAAAATTAATTCTGTAAGAAGAAACTTTGCTTTTGCAGAAGTAGTAGAATAGCTTAATTTAAGATTTTAAGTTAACTTTTAATGCTCTTAATCTAGATTAATGCTTTAAATTGTACTACAATTAGATTAAAAGTTTTTTTATTAAGATGTCACGTCTTATCATCAAAACTACGGATCATGAGCTTTTAAAATTTAATTTTTATTTAAATTTATTCTATTTTTTAATTTTTTTTACACATATCAAAATTATTTTTAAGCGTTTAAATTCTTCTTTTAACTAAATAAGCATTAATTTAAGCTTTTTCAATGCTTAATAAACCTTTATTTTAGAAATAAATCTTTTAAAATTAAATTTTGAGTAGCAAAGATAAACACCTTTTATAAAATCTCTTAGCAGGATCTAGAATTTAGTTCTAGAAGAATATGCCCTAACTGGAGTTTAATGTTTAGAAAAAGAGGAGATATGATTCTTAAAAAAGCTCCAGAGGAATAATGCAACCCAAATAAACAGGGTAATTCAATGTATTTGAAAATTTGGATAGTTTATAAAAAATATAAAAATTTTTCGATATTCTCCAAAATAAGTGACATTAAAACCTACACGACTAAAAATTCCCAAAATACTAACTCCTTTCCTTAAATACACCAAAATAACACCAGAACAAACGCAATATTTACATTTTCAACAAATTTCATATAACATCCGCGCCAATATATAACTGTGAGCACATGCTGAAATTTGAATTTTCAAATAAATTAACAGATTATTTAAAGAAAATAGAAACCGAAACTGGAAAAGAAGTTAAAATCCTTGAAAGCCCATATCTTGGAATAAAAGGTATGTGGGCAGGGTTCAGGTACCATCCAGATTATATCATAGTTATCATCCGTTCTGATGTCCAAAAAACAAATGAAACATTAGAACGCTCCATCGCCCACGAGGCAACCCACGGCTATATCTTATTTAAAGAAAGGTACTGTAGGGGCGAATTTCCAGAATCAATTGAAGACAGCGACAGAAGAGATATCCAGCTTATATTCACAATGGTTGATGATATTGTAGTCAATAAAGTAATCTTTGAAAACGGTTTTACCCCCTTCGGAGTGGAATATTTAGGCGTGGTTCAAAAGGAAATCGATTCAATGATCGCAGGTGTGGATTTTTACAGACAGTTTTCCAATGACCTCCTTTTTGACGATTTACTGATGATAACACGTTATATCATAGCATGGGGATTTTTAGAATATTATGATTTAAAGCCTGAAGAACACGATATACTTAAAAAATTTTTAGATGTCTTTAAAGAGACATACCCTTTACAATATGAAATTACAAGTCAAATAAAACAAATTATTAAAAATAATGACATATTTATAAGTTCTGGACATTGTAAAGCCATGGGCCTTATTTTAAAAGAGTTAAAATTTGATAGTCTGGTAAAAATAACAAATATGCCCTGATTAAAAAAAAGAGATATTTAAGGGTTAAAATCAACATCCATCAAAATAGCGACCAATCATTAAATAATATAATCAGTAAAACCCTTAATTAAATTCTGGCATTTTTCCGTTCTTTTCTCGGTATTCTTTAAGCAGAATGTTCTTTCTCTGTTTTGAACTTTTTTTACTGTCGTTTTCACGGTATCTAAAGTAAACAATGCTTTCTGCCGCGTCTTCATCTGAAAAATGCATAGAAATATTATGTTTCAGTTTTCCCTCGCCGATATAGACAATTTCCTTTTTATCGTTGGCAAACTGGAATACTCCATAGGAATTTGGTAACTGTTTTACATTTTCTTCATTGAAATCCATCCATCGTTTTGCTGCTGGCATTTTTGACCTCCTTTTATGCTCTAGTATTCACATTTATTTTATTAATATATATTTTATTGATATATAAGCAATTAGGTTTTTGATTCACCAAATTGTGCCTCAATTATAGTATCTTTAATTGCAAACCAGTAGATTGAGAGTTCTTTTTCTATCTCTTTATAATTATTAAATTTTTCTTTTATTATGTTCCAAAATCGTTTGCTGTGATTTAGTTCAACAAGATGGGCAACCTCATGAAAAACAACATATTCAATTAAAGATTGGGGTAAATATTTTAAGTATCTGTTGATATTGATATTATTTCTGGAACTACAGCTTCCCCATCTTGATTTCATCTTCCTGAAATAGATTTTATTTACAGTTACATCCAGTTCAAGCGAGAACTTTTCAACAAGGCTGCGAACCAGTTCCCTAAACTCTTCTTCATCAAGCCCATAATTAAGTTCTCTCTGCTTTGCTTCATGCTTTGAGGCACTAATAGCTTTAAATTTCTTATAAATCCATTTTTTGTGTTTTTCTATGATCTTTTCATGATTATCATGCCCATTAGGAGCTATAATCATCAATTTTTCATTTTTTAGCTCTAAACGCCAGTATTTCACATTGCGGTGGACTATATCATATTCCACATTTAGATCATAGATTTTTACAGTCTGCATGATTTTCCTCAGGGCCCATTCAGATTTTAGATAGATATGATCTATCAATCTAATCTAATAACTAGTAACATAAATCACAAATTCACTTTTATTTTACTAATTTATAAGATATAATCTTTCATATCAAAAAAGATCAAATGACATTGATTATTCAGCTTAAATCCAGCAAATGCTTTAAAAAAGATAAAAAATTTCAGTAATTTCATTTTATTAACTTTAGAGGTAGAAGTAGCATACCTACAAAAAAGCTTAATTTAGATAATGTCCTAAACTAGATTTAACTAATTTCTAATTATACTATTTGAGTAAGTAACAGAATCAATTAAAGCATATTTAATCATTATAAGGCGATATCATGAATATAACAAAGGTTTTAACTGGTAAAGAAGGTGAAAAACTGTTTTTGTTAGGTAACGAAGCTGCAGTTCGAGGAACAATCGAAGCTGGAGTATCAGTTGCTTCAACATATCCAGGTACACCCTCCTCCGAGATTGGAGATGTTTTATCTAAACTCGCAAAAGATGCAGGGATGTACTTCGAATTTTCCACCAATGAAAAAGTAGCACTTGAGGTTTCAGCGGCTGCAGCATCATCAGGACTTAGATCATTCACTTTTATGAAACATGTAGGCTTAAACGTGGCCGCCGATTCATTTATGAGCGTGGTGTACGAGGGCGTGAATGGAGGGATGATCATTTTATCTGCAGATGATCCTTCCATATTTTCATCCCAAAATGAACAGGACAACAGGCATTACTCACGGATTGCGGGCATTCCTACCGTGGAACCTTCTAATCCACAGGAAATAAAAGATATGATGAAATATGGGTATGAACTTTCAGAAGAGTTTCAAATACCTGTTTTAATGCGTACAACCACAAGGGTTTCCCATATGAGGGGAGTAGTAGAACTTGAAGCTCCTAACACTGATAAAAAAACAGGATACTTCAAAAAAGACCCTAAACGATTTGTGCCAGTACCTGCAAATGCTCGGGAAATGCACAGAATACTGGTTGAAAAAATGGAAAAAATAGAGGACGTGGCCAGTAATTCTCCATTTAATCAAATATTTAATAAAGGAAGTAAAATTGGTGTAATTACAAGCGGAAGCGCATTTAACTATGCTATAGATGTCATAGAAAAAAATGATCTGCCTGTAAACATCCTGAAAATTGGTTTTTCATATCCTTTCCCTGAAAAACTGGTATATGACTTCATAAAAGATTTAGACAATGTAGTAGTTATTGAAGAAGTAGATCCAATAATGGAAAAAGATGTACTTGCAGTAATAGGAAAATATGGATTAAAAACAAAAGTACACGGCAAACTCGATGAAACACTGCCTATGATCTTTGAATACACACCAGATATAGTTCTAGAAGGTATGAGAAAAGTTATTGATATTAATTTAAAGGAAAAACAATCATATGAACCAGATATACCTCTTCCAGTACGTCCACCAACTTTATGTCCAGGATGTCCTCATAGGGCAGCTTATTATACTGTTAAAAAAGCAGTTGAAGAGCTAGATCTGGATGCTGTTTACCCAAATGACATTGGTTGTTACACTCTTGGAATTGAATCTCCATATGAAATGGCAGATTATCTGCTCGCTATGGGTTCAAGTGTAGGTACAAGCTGCGGATTCTCAAAATCAACTGATCAAAGTGTTGTAAGCTTTATAGGAGACTCTACATTTTTCCATGCAGGCATTCCGCCTCTTATAAACGCAGTGCATAATAAAGACAAATTTGTGCTCGTTATTTTAGATAACAGGACAACTGCTATGACCGGCGGCCAGCCCCACCCCGGGCTTCCAGTAGATGGGATGGGGGAAATGGCTCCAGAGATAAGTATAGAAAAAATCGTTGAAGCGGTTGGGGTAGAGTTTTTAGAAGTTATAAATCCAGTTAGTGTTGACATATCAAAGGAAATATTCAAAAAAGCACTGCAGTTTGACGGTGTAGCAGTTGTTATTTCCAAATATCCGTGCATGCTCACTAAAAAAAGAGTAACCAATCAGTTACTTATGAATGTTGACCCTGAAAAATGTGATAAATGTCTGAACTGTGTAAAAGACCTCACCTGTCCTGCAATTTATGTTACAGAAGATGGTTCTGTAGATATTGATTCGATGTTTTGTAAGGGATGCAGTGTTTGCATGCAGATTTGTCCAAAGAAGGCTATTGGAGCTAAAAGATTAAGTTAATATAATTAAAAATCAGGGAGATTAAAAATGAAACCATATAACATTTATATCTGCGGTGTCGGAGGACAAGGAATCATCAAAACCAGTATTGTAATTGGTGAAGCTGCAATGAAAAGCGGTATGGGAGTTGTAATGAGTGAAGTACACGGAATGGCCCAGCGGGGAGGAGTTGTCTCAACAGAACTTAAGATAGGAGATTCAAAAAGCCCAATAATTGAAAAAAGCAACGCCGACCTTTTAATTGCATTTGAACCAATGGAAGCACTCAGGGCAATTTCAAAAGCAAGTAAAGACACATATGTTGTTGTAAATACATCTCCAATTATGCCGTTTAATATAATTGGAAGTGAAGTGCCTTATCCAGAAATTCCAGATATTTTAGATGAGCTTAAATCAAAAGTAAAAGATGTATTTGCTCTTGACGCTGAAAAAGCGGCTAAAGATGCAGGACATATTCTTTCGCTTAACATGGTTATGCTTGGAGGGGCTACTGCAGTTTCGGGCTTCCCAATAGATAAAGAAGCTGTTTTGAAATCAATGAAGGCAAACTTACCTCAAAAGAGCATTCCTATTAATATGAAAGCATATGAAAAAGGATTTGAGTTTGTTTCATC
>JAEYQZ010000176.1 GCA_023409695.1 Methanobacteriota archaeon
TCATGGGATGCATGAAAACCAATTTTCATATTTTTCACATACTGCAAGTTTAATTATTTTTAATTATTTTTCAGAAGTTGAAGATCTCCATAGATTCTGGATATCTTTGGGAAGATTAGATCTTACCTGTTTTATTTCTCCAGCACCACCAAGTCTATTTTCTAATAAGTGGAACACAGCCCTAGTGGCTTCTTCAGTTTGTATTGGCCTTTTGGGTGTTTTTTCCTGTACTTTCTGGAAAAATTCTTCCCTATTTTTTATTTTTTCAGGTTTGTGTCTTGTACTGTATCCCTCATAATAAATTCCTTTCATAACCATTGGAAGCTCATCTCCAAGTTCTATAGCTTCTTCAAGAGGTAACCGATCTCTTAATGTCTGAATAACAGATCTGAAAGCTATATAAACCATGTTTTCGTCTTCCCACCCCAGATCATCTTGCATTTCATGCAGCCATTCTTTTGTTTTTTGTGTAGACTTTTCTATTGATGAAAATGCAGTTTTAACCATTTAATATCACTCCTAATTATTTTTAAAATTTTAAATCAAGAATGCATTACTAATATTTTTAATTTGAATGTAATAAAATATTCTGTTAAATTAATAAAAAGATAAGTAAATTCAAAATGTTTATACTTTAAAGTAAAAATAAACTTCAAATAATTTTTAAATAGTAAAAGAGGATACCCCAATGGAAAATGAGAAAGAAATAAAAATTGAAAATCAATTTGATTTAATCTGTCCCGAGTGCGGAGTTGGAAATTTAAAAGGAGCTAAAAATTGCCTTGTATGTGATAAAAATCTTGAAGATACAATTCTATTTTTAGAAGATGACTCTTTTGATCTAGAAATTACTAAAGATGTCATTGTAGAATACAGAAAGAAGTTTTGGGGAGATAGCAGGACTGGAAAAGTAAATAAGTATAATTTAAATGAAATTGAAAATGTTGAATTTGGCCCATCTTCCAGATTTATTTTTGTATATAATGGAAAAAGAATTGTTTTACCACTACAGGAAGAAAATTTGAAAAAATTGAAAGAAATAAAAGAAGTTTTTAATCGCTAAGATATGTAAAACCTGTTTTAAGATTTCCAGTTCTGCGTCGAATTAGTATATATCCCCATTTATGATTTATCCACATATATTTCAGTTCATCCCAGTCTTGCACCAGTTTGAGCATCTATATAAATACTAACTCCTTCTTTTTCGCCACCCGAATTAATAATTGGTACATTCCACACTAATCTTCCATCTGACCATGTATTAAGCGTTGGAGTACCTGGATATGCACCAGATTCTAAAATATACGCTTGAGCAATTTTTTGTGCCTGTTTGGATGATACGGTAGTATTAGTATTGTTAGTGCTGTTAGTGGAATTTGTGGAGTTTGTAGAATTGGTTCCATTATTCACCATTGTGGTGTTATTCTGCTGTGATGCATTTTCTGGTGGGTTACTGGACACATTAGATGTATTATCACTTAGGCCAATATTTTGTGCTGCTAAATATATTCCAGCAATGGCTATTACCATTATAATTACAATTGCAATCACAATTCCCTTGCTATTCACTATTTCACCTCTTTATCATTTAATATTTTATTTTCATATATATAAAAAAGTATTGATGATAGTTCTAGTTTATATCAGACCACAAAATAAATATTTGAATAAAAGAGACTAATTAACTTTTTAAATTAATCTTAATCCAATTTAGAAGTTACTTAGAAATATATTAAATGGAATATATCTATTAAAAAAATAAAATGATTAAGCTAAATCTAAAAATAAATTCAATTTTTACTTAATTAAGGGTCATTTGTACCTAAAAGATAGAAAAATAATTAAACTATTCTTTATCATTTTGCTGGCTTAAAAGCAGTTTAAGGTCAAAAATCATGGCCCACGCTTCTTCGACCTGTGAAGAAATATCTCCAGATGCAAGTTCAATATACTTTTCCAGGCATTTTATAGCTTCTTCATAATTCTCCATAAATCTAAGAACAGATCCTTTACCTGCCCACGCTTTAGCATCCTCGGGATTCAATTTTAAAGCTTCATCAAATGATTCCAGTGCTTCTTCATATTTAGAAAGACTGAAAAGAACAGTTCCCCTATTATCCCATGTATCGTTATCTTCAGGTTTGATATCCAATGCCCTGTCAAAACAGTTTACGGCTTCTTCAAATCTTTTAAGGGCGGCCATAGAAACTCCCATATTGGCCCATGCCTGAAAATCATCAGGTTTTAAATCAAGAGATATTTCAAAACTCTCTATAGCATCAGCATGTCTTCCAGCACCTGAAAGGGCAACTCCTCTGTTATCCCATACCTTCTCATCATCTTTATTTAATTCTAAGGCAGAATCATAACATATTAATGCTGCAACATACTCTTTTTGCATTAAAAGTCTATTTCCTTCGTTGACCCATGATTCAAATGTCTTTAAATCCGCAATATCTTTATTTCCTGAATTAGTCATTGATCATCTTTTTGATCTTTATTTAACTTAAATTTTAATCATTAAATAATAATTATACATAATCTAAATCAACAGGTTATTTTTCCTAAAAAAATATTTAGCATGAACTACAGATTAAAACAAGTGAGATGAAACTATGATTGATTGGAAAGCTATTGTTATAGGATTTTTTGTATCTCTTATACTTGGAACATTGCTTAGCTTTGTTGTTCCAGTTATAGGTGGATTTATTTCGTCGCTTGTTGCGGGAATACTTGTCGGCTATATGGTTAATATTAATTTAACTAATGGAGCTGTAAACAGTGCCATTATGGGCCTTTTAGGAGGATTAATAGAATCTATAATCATTCTTATATTGGGTGCGGCTTTTGCAGGAATCGTTGGATTACTTGTTGCAGGTCTTGGAGTTATTGTGGTCCTGGTACTTACTATACTCCACATAATAGTCGCAGTAATTGGTGGAGTAATTGGGTCAGCAATTAGAGGGAATATATATTAAACAACTATTTTTTATTTTATTTTGAAAGATGTCTAAATACTAAAATAATTCTAAAAATAGCTCTGAAATATTTGTATCATAAACTAAAATAAAAAAGAGTAAAGAGTATTTTTACTCTTTTACAACGAATTTTTCTATGAATTTTGCATACACAGGCCTTGTTACAAAAATTCCTATTAAAACACCAAGGATTGTAGTAAATGCAAAGCTTGAAAGAAGTCCAATTCCAGTCATACCCCTAGATAACCCCACATAAAGCAGAGGAATCATCGCAGCGACTAAAGTAGCTGCTGAAGCATAAATAATAAAGAACGCACCCTTAATTTTAAGGTTAAGTCCTGTTCTTCTTCTTTTTGAAACTTTACCTCTTTTAAGAACTTCATCCGTTATAATAATCTGGTCGTCTACTCCCGTACCAATAGCAGCAATAATACCTGCTATAGCAGCTAAATCTATTTCCCAGTGTATAATCGAAGCAGCACCTAAAATTATTATAAGTTCTGCAATACTGGTGAAAACAATAGGCAATACCAGAATAGGCCTCTTATATCTGAGGAAGATTATAACAGCAACTACAATTAACGCCAGCACACCTGCCATCAAAGCTCCATTCTTAAACTGGTCTCCTAACTCTGCAGATATTCCCTGTATTCCAGCAATATTAACCTGCACAGGCAAAGAACCAGACTGTAATACGGCCTGAATACCTTTAGCTTCATCTATTGCTGCCTCTTTTGTACTGTTACTTCCTGTTACACGTACATCTGTTGAAGGTACACCATTAGCAACATCTTCACCTATTTCTGGCGAACTAATCAATTGATTATCCAGGTAGAATGATACAGGTTGCCCAGCTTTACCCTGTGCAGCTACTGCAAATTTTTTGGCCCCATCTATAGATAAAGTAAACGGTACTTCCCAATTAGTTCCAGTAACACTATATGTTTTAACACTTACTATGTCTGCACCTGTAATTACGGTCTTGTTATCGATTTTTGCCTCAAATTTACCTGGTGTTCCGATAAGTTTTGCAACTTGATCCGGCTGAACATTAGCAATTTCAACAATAACGTCCTGATCTCCACTAGCCCTAACTTTAATGTCCGTTACTCCAAAAGTGTTAAGACGCTTATCCAGAACAGTCGTAACTGTACCCATTGTGGTTGTGTCAACAGGGTGTTCCAGGTGTATCTGAACAAGAGAACCACCTTTTAAATCCAGCCCTTGAGACACTCCATACATCGAAATTGCAGCAAGACTTCCAATTAAAAGAACAACCAGTACAATTACACGGTAATCCTTTAAAAAGTCAATTACATCACTCATTTACGGCCACTCTCCATGTACCATCTAAGGATTCCAAGATTCATAAGCCACGTAGCTAAAACATCGGCAACAAGCCCTATTATCAGAACTTCAGCAATATTCTGCAGAGTTGCTGCAGAAGGTATGAATAATAAAACTATGACATATAGTGCTACCATTGAGCCTATAGCTGCTGCAGCC
>JAEYQZ010000214.1 GCA_023409695.1 Methanobacteriota archaeon
TTAGTTTAAGTATAAAAATTGAGTTATAAAATTAAAAAATAGAAAAAATATAGAGTTAAGAGGGAAAGTTAAAACGACTTCCCATTGTTATTTTCATTTAACTCTGAATTCTTTTTATTATAATCCGCTTTAACTGTACCATGCTTGTATTTAAAGTAAACCTTGTAAGTTTTGTATGCTCCAGATTTAAGCCCGTATGTGTAAATATTTTTATAATAAGTGCCATACCATGCCCTTGTGTAACATACCCCTGAAGAAGCAGTTCCCTGGTTTTTGACAGTCACGTATAAATAATTTCCAGATTTATAAGCTTTTGTTATTACAAGATCAGGTTTAGGGTTTACTACCGTATTATACCACTTTTCAGCGGCAGCATTATCGTAAGCAGTAGTTTGAGCAGCAGTTGGGAATTTACCGCTCCAGTTACCTACAAAAGCACACATTCCTTTATCATTCCGCCATACCGGAACACCGTTGTAAGTTGTATACTTTGTTATCTTTTCATAATTCTTAGTGTTAGCATCTGCGAAGTTTGTCGCTCCCCTTAAGAAATCATAAACTATCTCTGCCCCATTCCAACCAGTAGCATAATAATTTGCCCCCGCGCCGCTGAACATCTTTGCAAAGTTGTAAATTGTTTCTGTGGGATTCGATACTTCGTCTCCATTAACCCAACCAGTTGAAAAACAAGTATGCAGTAAGATTACTGGAATATTTTTCTTAAAAGGTGCTGTAAACAGTTTTCCATTCCATCCTTCGCGCATTTTGCCATTTATGCCCCAAATAAAACCATTAGATCCAACAAGCGCGAATGGAGCTTTTGCTGTTCCTCCATTTCCATTGTAATTACCAGATTGGTAACCCCCATGTCCAGCATATATTACAGCGTCTGCTTTATACATTCCTTTTATAATTTTTTTAGTGGTCGCATTTTCCTTATAAAGCTCCAAAACCTTATATCCCTTACTTTTTAGAGCTTTACCAAGTGCTGAAGCTTCATTGTAATTATTAGAATCCGATATAATAAGAATATGGGCTTCAGCTGCAGGTAAAAAAGTAAAAATGCCCACCAGAAATGCCGCTAAAATTAATTTCAATAATTTCTTTTTAGATTTATACAACTTCATACCCCACAAAGAAATAATATAGTTAATATACATTTAAAAATCACATTGATATTATTTTTATTACATATCGAAGTGATTTCGGGCACATGTTAATAAAACTAACGTTAAATAAAACTTATTTTAATATAATAATACTAAAAAATAATTATTTAAGATTTATTTAAAATATTTTTAAAGTGAATATAAAAAAAAGTTGGTAAAATTTTATTTTTACCCAATTTTAAGAGCATATACCATTGAATTTAATAATAATTATCTATTGGGCTTTTAACAAGTTTAAAAAATGCTTTAGATCATTTTTAAGAGTTATACACAAATAATTCCATGATTTATAAACATTTGAAGTTATAAGATCTAAATTTGGAATTCCACCAAATATATTTCCCCCCACATTACTGTCATACCACTTTTCAGCCGCAGTATCATTGTAAGGAGTAGTTTGAGCCGCAGTTGGGAATTTACCATTCCAGTTACCAACAAAAGCAGCTATTCCATGGTCATTCCGCCACACCAGAGTGCCATTATAACTGGTACTTTTTGTTATCTTTTCAAAGTTCTTATTGTTGGCATCGGCAAAGTTTGTTGCCCCATTTAAAAAATCATAGACTATTTCTCCACCGCTCCATCCCGTAGCATAGTAATTTGCTCCCGCACCATTAAACATTCTTGCAAAGTTATATATCGTTGCAGTAGGGTTTGCAACCTCTTTATTTTCAACCCATCCAGTTGAAAAACAGGCATGCAGTAATATTACAGGGATGTTCTTTTTAAATGGCGCTTTAAATGTTTTTTGTCCTAATCCAGTACTCATCTGGCTACCTACACCCCAAATAAAACCATCAGATCCAATAAGCGCAAATGGAGGACTTGCTGTTCCACCATTTTGATCATAATTTCCAGATTCATAACCTCCATGCCCAGCATAGATTACAGCATCAGCATTGTACATTCCTTTTATAATTTTTTTAGTTGTGGCATTCTCTTTATAAAGTTCTAAAACTTTATATCCTTTACTTTTTAGAGCCTTACCTATTTTTGAAGCTTCATTGTAGTTATTTGCATCAGATACAATGAGAATATGTGCTTCAGCTGCTGGTAAAAAGACAAAAATACTTATAATTGTCATTACAGCCATTTTCAATAAATTTTTTGAAATTCCATGCAAGTTTATGTCTCCAATATAAAAAATTTAATTTTTTATACCATTCATTACTATTTTTCCAGAGAGGATAGTACATGACTGGTAAAATGAAGTTGTATATAATTTATTCCATCGTAATACTATAAAATGATTGGTTAATATAAATTAATGGAATGTCTGAAAATAATAATTAAAATTAGTTAATTTTGATGGTTTAAAAAGTTGTAAAAAGATTTAAAAATTAAAAAAAAATGGTTTTTAAGACTTATGAATTGGATTTATGAAAGTTATGGTAATCATTCAATGATTTTACTCCAATTTCACCGTCTTTTACCTTTTCAATGGCAGTAAGTGCTGCACGGGCTCCTGCAAGTGTTGTAACATATGGTATCCCAAGTTCAATTGCCATTCTCCTTATGAAATAGCCATCATCTGCAGACTGCTTACCTGAAGGCGTGTTTATTATAAGATCTATTTCCCCATTCACCATTGCTTCTTTTATATTTGGAGAGCCCTGGCTGATTTTTTTAATTCTTCCAATCTTTACATGGTCTTCAACTGCTTTTGCAGTTCCTCTTGTTGCTACAAGCTCAAATCCAAGCTCTTCTGCTTTTTCAACTATGTCCCGAATTTTAGTTTTATCAGCATCTTTTACACTTATGAATAATTTACCTTCAGTTGGAAGTTCCATATTAGCTGAAAGCTGAGATTTATAGTATGAAACACCGAAGTTCTCATCGATTCCCATACTTTCTCCAGTTGACTTCATTTCAGGGCCGAGTATTGCATCAGATTCTGGAAGTTTGATAAATGGGAATACTGACTCTTTAACAGCCACATGGTCAATTTTAACCATATCTACAAGGCCTAAATCTTTAAGTTTATAACCCATCATCAGTTTAGCCGCTACTTTTGCAATTGACACTCCAACCGCTTTACTGACAAATGGAACAGTTCGGCTTGCACGTGGATTTGCCTCTAAAATGTAAACTTTAGGGTTTCCATCATCTTTTACTGCATACTGGATGTTCATAAGCCCGACTACGTCCAGTTCAAGTGCGAGTTTCCTTGTGTAATCTTTAATGGTTTCTATGACCTCAGCAGGAATAGTTTGTGGTGGTATAACACATGCTGAATCTCCAGAATGCACTCCCGCTTCTTCTATGTGTTCCATTATTCCGCCGATGAATACATCTTCGCCGTCACATAGGGCATCTACATCCACTTCAATTGCATCTTCAAGGAATTTATCTACAAGGATAGGATGTTCTGGCGAAATTTTTACAGCTTCTTTCATGTATTCTTCAAGTTCTGTGTTATCGTAAACTATTTCCATAGCTCGCCCACCCAGTACGTATGATGGACGGACCAGTACAGGGAATCCTATTCTCTCTGCAGCAGCTTTAGCATCTTCAAATGAATGAGCAATACCAAAATCTGCCTGTGGAATTCCAAGGCGATCTAAAACTTTTGTAAATTGTTCACGGTCCTCTACACGATCTATACTCTCATGAGGAGTACCTAATATCCTTACTCCCTCCTCTGCAAGAGGTACAGCAAGATTTATGGATGTCTGGCCGCCAAACTGTACAACCACCCCATAAGGATTTTCCTTATTAACAATATTCATAACGTCTTCTAAGGTAAGGGGCTCAAAATAAAGTTTATTTGAAATATCATAATCAGTACTGACGGTTTCAGGGTTGTTATTTACAACTATAGTTTCTATTCCTTCTTCTTTAAGTGCCATTGCACCATGTACACAGCAATAATCAAATTCTATACCTTGCCCAATTCGTATAGGGCCAGCACCAAGTATTATAACCTTTTTATTATCAGAAACATCTACTTCATCGAACTGCTCATATGTACCGTAATAATAAGGAGTTTTTGCCTCAAATTCAGCAGCACATGTGTCAACCATTTTATAGGTTGGGATGATTCCATTCTCTTCCCTTAAAGCCCTTATCTGTTTTTCAGGTACTTCGGTAATTTGAGAAAGTTTTTTATCTGAAAAACCCATTCTTTTTGCTTTTTTCAGTAAAAGTGGATCAAAAATAGTGTCTTTGTTTAATTCTTTTTCAAAATCAATGATATTTAATATTTTATAAAGGAAAAATTCGTCAATTTTAGTGATCTTCTTGATCTCTTCTATGCTTACGCCAGATTTAAGGGCCGTATACACCTGAAATATCCGCTTATCCGTAGCATTTTCAAGTGATTCATCATCAAACTCAACATCATCGAATCCAAATCGTCCTATATCAAGAGACCGTATGGCTTTATGCAGTGATTCTTCAATTGTTCGCCCGATTGCCATAACTTCCCCAGTAGACTTCATTTGAATTCCAATCTGCCGATTTATGCCTTTGAATTTATCAAAGGGCCATCTGGGTATTTTAGCAACTACGTAATCAATTGATGGTTCAAAAGAAGCGGGTGTTTCCTTGGTAATGTCATTTTGAATTTCATCAAGGGTCATTCCAATGGCAATTTTAGAAGATATTTTAGCTATTGGGTATCCCGTTGCCTTGGAAGCCAATGCACTACTCCTACTTACACGGGGATTTACTTCAATTACTTTATATTCACCAGTTATAGGATGTACCGCGAACTGTATATTACATCCACCCTGGATTTTTAGAGCCCTTATTATTTTAATGGACGCATTTCTGAGCCTCTGGTTGTCATCATCGCTTAAAGTCTGTGAAGGGGCGACAACAATACTTTCTCCAGTGTGTATTCCCATTTGGTCAATATTTTCCATGTTACACACAATTATGCATGTATCATTTTTATCACGCATAACCTCATATTCAAACTCTTTCCAGCCCATTACAGATTGATCAACGAGTACCTGACCTATATAACTCATATCAAGCCCACGGGATGCAATTTCCATTAATTCTTCGTCATTATGAGCTACTCCACCACCAGTACCCCCAAGAGTGAACGCGGGCCTAACAATAACCGGATATCCAATCTCTTCAACTGCTTTTAATGCCCCTTCCAACGATTCTACAGCTCTTGCTTTTGGTACAGGTTCATTGAGTTTCTTCATAAATTCATCGAAAAGTTCACGATCCTCTACATTTCGTATGGTTTCTACTGATGAACCTATTACTCTAATACCTTTAAGAGCTCCAATTTCTTCCAGTCCTGTTGCAACATTTAAACCAGTCTGTCCTCCCATTGTTGGTAAAACAGCGTCTGGTTTTTCTTTTTCTATGATTTTTGCAACGATTTCCGGAGTTAATGGTTCAACATAGACCCTATCAGCCATGTCTATGTCTGTTTGAATTGTTGCAGGATTACTATTTACAAGTACAGTTTCAATTCCCTCTTCCATGAGGGATTTACACGCTTGAGAGCCAGAATAATCAAATTCGGCCGCTTGACCTATTTGAATTGGCCCTGATCCAATGATAAGAACTTTTTTTATGTCATGATCCTTCGGCATCTTTATCCCCGTTATTTTGTAACTTATTATTTTTGTGAGTCTAAATCCATTGAACTATGTTTTTATCTTTATTAAATATTTTTCAATCTGGCAGTATTTTCTCTCTAAAGTACTCCCAATGATGATTTTATTAATATTCCTTTATTGTCTTAAGGAACCTATCAAATGTATAATCTGTATCATGAGGTCCAGGACCTGCTTCTGGATGGTACTGTACACTTGAAACTGGAAGTTCATCATGTTCAATTCCTTCAGGTGTACCATCGTTCAGATTCACTTGAGTCATCTTAAGAGAAGTTTCTGCAATTGATTCTGGATCAAGGGTAAACCCATGATTTTGAGAAGTTATAGAAACTTTATCAGTCCTCAGATCCATTATCGGCTGATTTATTCCCCTGTGGCCAAACTTCATCTTGTATATTTTAGCTCCAAATGCAAGCCCTATTATCTGCTGTCCAAGACATATTCCAAAAACAGGAAGTCTCTCTGATAATTTCCTTACATTTTCTATGGCCTCTTTTACCCTTGTGGGGTCTCCAGGACCGCTTGATACGAGTATTCCATCAGGGTCGTAATCAAGAACTTCTTTATAATTAGTTTTATACGGTAAAACAACTACACCAGTTTCTCTTTTGAGTAGTGCATTTATACTATTATTTTTTATTCCACAGTCAACAATAGCTACCCTTCTTTTGAAATCTTCCCCATAAATTACAGG
>JAEYQZ010000001.1 GCA_023409695.1 Methanobacteriota archaeon
GCAGCGAAAAATCGTAGATTTTTCTGTGCATCAAAAATTTAAGAATTTTTGAAGCCCAGCAGTTATTTACACTTATCTTTGCCATCCATTTTACATTAATAATAGATAGAGTTAATAGAGCGTATAATCCTTATGACACATATAACGCCTGGAAAGGACAGTTACATTCAATTAGAAGGCTATTTTTATCCTGGTCCATTATGTATATATTACCACTTCTTAATTTTGCTGCATTCCTCATTATTTTAGGAATATACAATGTATCATTTGATCTTAATATAAATGGTGCTTTAAATATTGTTTTAGTTGCTCTTTCTTCTTTCTTTGATTTTGGATATTATAGAATCTTTGAATCAATATTGTATTTATCTCCAAAAACATTTTATACAGATGAAGAGGTTGATAAAATGTTAGATGATAACCGTAATGAATTTAGAGCACATTTTATACCTGGAATTTTATATGTTATTGCTAGTGCCATAATGATTTTCATTGTTATTATTTAAAATAACCAGTTATACATTCTAAATTTTATTATAAGATAAATATCCTGTGAGATTAAAAATTAGATTGCCTAACAACCATTTAAATATTAAGTCAATTTGAAAAAAATAAATTATTCTTTAAATTAAAAAGAATATTATCTATTTTAGCCCTTAAACCAAATATATTCTCAAAAAAAAGCTATAAAACTTAACAATATGTAAATTAAATGTTAATTGCTGTTAAACTATCTAAAATTTACTACTTAAAATATTCACATAACAATAATTCCTCCCATAATAGGAAAAATCTAAATAATTCTTATGACAAATATTAGTACAACCAACAAAGTAGTCTAACATAGTCGTAGAGGTGAAACTAAATGGATGAAATTATTGATAGGGAAGTATCCAGTAAATTTTTAGATGATGCATATAAATGCAAACCAGATAATTTAGGACTTTTACTTCAAAAAATAGAATACGAAATCCAGAATAGAGATCATACAGACAGCATTCTCCTAAGGGCTAAAACAGTAGTAACCAGTAAAATTGCACTAATAAATAGTAAATAATACTTTTAATAGATTTAGGATTTATATTTACCATTTTGTATTAATATCGCTTGTCTTACTCCTAAAATTTATTAAGCCCAAAATATGCATTAAATTTCAATATTATCCAATTTAGAAACTTTAATTGATTCTATTTAATTTTCAGTTAAACTAAGTTAGTCAGCATAATATCTATTTTTTAATTTATTTCATTTATAGCAGAATTGAATGAAAACTAACCAGTCACACCTAATCTTATAAATTAACAGTTTAATTACAATTTATTTTATATGTTTAAAATAACTAAGAGCATAATTTATCCATTAATTAACTTAATACTTAATTAAAACTATATCTGCTTCAAATTCATGTACTATAATGCATAAATTAAGTTTAATAACAATTAATACCAAATGCTTTACTTTTTAAGGTAATACTAACTCATTTTTTTAATATTTAATATTATAATCAAGTATTCTCCTTAAAATTTATTTTTTTAAATTATATAGATGTAAAACTCCATCATATTTATATTAGTTATTTCAAACAATTTAGCATGCCCGAGGTTGAAAAGAAAATAGTGAAGCCTAAAGAATATGAAAGAATGATTTCAAACTTAGATATAGAAAGCTTTGAATTAAAAACATCTTCTATTCTTGAAGCTAGAATGACTTTAATTGGTATAGAACGAATAGAAGAAAATTTGCTGGAAATAAGGCGGCAAGTTTCTGCAGATATGAGAGTAGTTAAATTAAAATATTTAAATTATGATTACAACAAATCTTCTCTTTTAGGGTCAATCAAAAGAACCAAAGTTTCAACCAAACGAAAATCAGTGGATAAAAAATGTGATCGTGAACTTGGGCCCTACGAACAGGTATTATACATAATTGATGACTATCTTGAGCAGATAAAAGATGTCAAAGATTATATCGATAAAATTAAAGCATAGCTCAAGATTAAAACTAAATTTAAGTAATTATTTTTGAATTTAAATTATCCAGTGTTTAAATGGCAACATACTGTCTCATATAAAGATAATCAGCACTCCCTTTACTATTACTGAAACAAAGCCCAGTTGCTTTAAAAACATAATTACTTCTTTTTGAAATAAAATTGTAGGATCTACTAAAATAGAGATATTATGGTTCTTTAATGAATCCTTTTTGTTTTTCTCGGGTTATGGTCTTTTGACTGAGGGTATTCATTGTCACAATTTGAGCATTTATAACCATTGTTAGTATGCTTAAGATCTCCACCGCATTTAGCACAAAATAAAGGATTAGACATTTGATCACTCCTTATTTAGTTATAAAAATTTTTAGATAGGATACTCTAATCTAAATCAAACTTTATGGTATAAACTTCATTTAAAAGAAAATTTAATGCGTAGTCATTCTTACTATATGTTATAATATTATTTAAATTTTATTTATCAAAAATTGTATTATATTAAAATATAATAAATAGTTATTACTGTTTTATATGTGAGGGAGTGAACTTATGCTCACTATTTTTTTGATTGCAAGCCCTATTTCTCTTAACAAATGTTTTAAATCAGCAAGCTTGCATTCGTAAGCTTTATTTAATAACTTATGAGAATTAGTCATTTCATATCAATCCTTAATCTCGTTTACAGTTTGGACATGTAGGCAATATGGCTTTTTTAAACCAAAAATCCTCAAAACTGCATATAAGTTCATCAAATTCATCAAAATCAGTAGGTTTAGTTACATAAGCATTTGCATAACATCTATATGAGTTACATATATCATCTTCATCTCGAGAAGTTGTTAAGACAATTATAGGAATTAATTTTAACTTATCATCCTGTTTAACTTCTTTAAGCACTTCACGACCACTTTTTTTAGGTAAATTCAGATCTAATATAATTAAATTAGGCCTTTTACTATCCTTGTACTTTCCTGTTTTATACAAATATTCCATTGCATCCATACCATTTTCAACCGTATTAACTTCATTTTTAATAGTAAAACCACCGCATGCTTCTTTTATTAAGCGAGCATCAGCTGGATTATCTTCTACTAACAGCACATTAACTACTTCTTTATTATTCAAAAAAATCACCATATATTTATTACTATTAACTTCATTAATATTAAATTATATGATATTAATAGCATAAATTGGAGAAAAAATCCATGATTTTTACATGCACCAAACACGAAGCCCTCAAACGCAAAGCATTTGGGGCTCTCGAATGCATAGCATTCGGAGCATCGAAATTATAAATTTCGAATGCCACGAAACCAGAGGTTTCGTACGGCCCTCGAAATCTTTGATTTCCTTCAACGTCAAAATCAAAGATTTTTGTGCATTCAAAAACCGGGGGTTTTTGAAAGATTTTGACAGTGTTTGAGTGCTGCAAAATTTACAGTTTTGGCAACCGTCGAAAATTCTTTGAATTTTCGGGGCATCAAAAATTCCTTGAATTTTAAAATACCGTCAAAAAATCCCTGATTTTTTGGGTATCCCAATCATAGATTGGGAAGCATTCGAAAATCGTAAATTTTCGATGCGTCAAACACTAGTGTTTGACAGCTGACAAAATTTTCTATTTTGTCGTGCCAAAACTACAGTTTTGGCAATGTGAAATAAAAAGTAGAACCTTTATCTAACTCTGATTCAACCCAAATTTGACCACCATGACGATCTATTATTCTTTTAACTATTGCTAATCCTATTCCTGCACCTTGATACTCACCAATTGAATGTAAACGTTTGAAAACTTCAAAAATTTTGTCACTATACTGCTCTTCTAATCCTATTCCATTATCACTGACTGAAAAAACATGTTCATTGTCGTTTCTTTTGGCTGAAATATGGATTTTAGGTTGTATTCCTTTCCTACGGAATTTTATTCCATTTCCTATTAAATTCTGTAATACACGTATAATCTGATCCTCATCTGCAAAAATTACCGGAAGTGGATCAACAGTAATTTCAGCATTAACTTCAGCAATTGCAGTTCCTAAATTACTTAAAGCATAATTCAAAGCGATTTCAGCCTGAAATTCTTTAAATTCATGCCCTTTTGTTCCAACACGAGAGTAATCAAGTAAGCCTTGAATCATCTCTTTCATTCTGGAAGCTCCATCAACCATAAAATCAATGAATTCATCAGCATCAGGATCTAATTTACCTTTATAACGCCTTTCAATAAGTTGGGCAAAACTGGCAATTGTACGCAGTGGTTCTTGCAAGTCATGGCTTGTTATATATGCAAAGCTTTGTAATTCTTCATTAGACCTTTCCAATTCATTTATTGTTTCTTTTAATTTTTCTTCAGCTTGTTTCCTTCCAGTAATGTCATAACCTATTGAAAGTATCCTTTTTTCTCCGCCAAACTCCATAAAATCAATTGTATATAACACTATTCGTTTTTCTCCAGTATTAGTTCGAATTTCTACCTCTTTATTACGAATAGAACCTTCATCACTCAATTTTTTTAATAATTCCTCTCGCTGTTTAACAGTAAGGACATCAAAATCCCTATTTTTATGCCCGATTAACTTATCTCGACTATATCCAGTTAAATCAGTATAAGCATCATTCAATTCAATTATTTCCCCATATAAATCAGATATTACCATTGCTGCAGAATTAGAATAAAAAGCCTTTGAAAACTTCTCTTCACTATCCCTTAAAGCTTCTTCAGACTTTTTACGTTCTGTAATATCGCGAGAAATTGAAAGAACAATATTCTTTCCTCTTAACTTAAAAAGAGTAGTATTAAGTTCAACAGGTATTTGCCTTCCATCCTTAGTTACCTGAATATTTTCAGATATGGCATATCCTTTCTCAAGCATCACAGAGATATTCTTAAATATAGATGAATGATCTGAGTATATGTCCAAAGGTGTCATATTCAATAATTCATCCTTAGTATAACCTAATCTTTCAGTTGCAGCCTTATTTACCTCAATATAACTACCAATAGTATCATCATCATTTAATTCTGTTAAACTAAGACTATCCGTTGCTTGATCGAATAATTTGTGAAATTTTATCTCGCTTTCTTTTAAGGCTTTTTCGGCTTCTTTACGTTCTGTAATATCTTCACAAACTGTATAAATGACGATATTTCCTTCAGATTCTTTTACTGCCCGTGCTGTTTCCTTTACCCATAATATACTACTATCTTTGCGAACTTTACGTAGTTCCCAATGAAAAACTTGTCCTCTATTTTCTAAAATGTTTTTTAAGTTTTGTGTTGCTAATTCCCTATCTTTCACGTAAAATAATGTTGATATTAAGGGTTTACCAATTAATTCATGAATATTATATCCCAACTCTTCCGCTCCAAAACTATTTACAGATAAAATCCTAAATTCAGCATCTACAGTGAAATACATTGAAGGATTATCATCATACAATGCTCGGAATTTTTCCTCACTTTCTTTTAAGGATTCATAAGCTTTTTCTAAGTCTCTTGTTCTTTTTTTCACTTGTTTTTCTAAATTATTACTTGTTTCTTTTAATTCTTTTTCTATTCTTTTACGTTCGGTTATATCCACTCTGAGCACTGCAAAAAGATTATTGTGCATATCAAAACCAGAAACAAGAAAATATTTATCTGTAGGTGCATAATAAACTTCAAAACGTCTCTTTTCACCTGTTGAATGCAATCTATTAATAGCAATAAGATGAGGCTGTATAAAGTCTGAACCAAAAATGTCTATCGCACTTTTACCAATAACCTCTTCAGAATTTAAATTCATAGTTTCAACTGTTACAGGATTCATATATTCAAGAATACCATCAATTACTTTGCCCTTATCATTAAAAATTAGTTTATAAACTGATATGCCTTCAAACATATTGTCAAATATTTTATATTCATCTGCAGCGATGAATTTATAAGATTTTTCCATTTATATCATCTTCCATACAGATATAAACCCCTATTTAATATTTAAGGTCTTTTTAATATAAACAGAATAAAAATATTTTTAATTTTAAATGAAATAATTTTTACTATGATTCTCGTAAACCAACTATTTTTTTAATTTAATTATTTTATTTAGAATACTTGTTTTGCACCTGTAATCAAATTTAAAATTCTGCAAGGGACCACATCTAAAAAAAATAATTAGATTCATTTTTCTATTACATTTTTAATCTATCCCACATTTTGGTAGTAGAGCCATTTTAAACCAAAACTCTTCAAAAATGTTTATAACTCTTTCAAACTCTTCAAAATCAGTAGGTTTAGGTAAATATGCATTTGCATAATTCTTATAAGCTTCACATACATCATCTTCATTTTGAGAAGTTGTTAATATAATTACAGGTACTAATCTTAGTTTTTCATCATTTTTAACCTCTTTAAGGACAGCCCGGCCATCTTTCAAAGGTAAATTTAAATCTAATAAAATCAAATAAGGAGTTTTACTATCTTTGTACTTACCTTTTTTAAATAAATAATCTGTAGCTTCTACGCCATTTTCAACAACATTAATATTATGTTTAACCGCGAAATCATTAAAAGCTTCTGTTATAAGGCGAGCATCTGCAGGGTTATCTTCTACTACCAATACCTCCATAAGATCTATAGATTCCAAAAGATCACCGCTAATAATATTTGTTACTGCAGTATTATTAACTTTATATAATATCCATATTAACTAAGAAAAATTTGGTTAAATGACTATTTTAGCCCATTCGATAGAATTATGCCATTAAGCCATAACTCAATATCTGACATCTCTTTGAAAATAAAATTGAAATATTTAGAGGAATAATCTTAATTGGAAT
>JAEYQZ010000063.1 GCA_023409695.1 Methanobacteriota archaeon
CGTCACTAATTTTCGCTCAAAAAGATTTAATTTAGGATTCAAATATAAAAAAATATATATTAATGTCATAACATATAAAACAACAATAATTAGAACTTAAGGAGGTAAAAAAAATGGTAGATGTAAAGGAAATTAAATCGATCAAATTAGCGTCTTTCACACTGATGTCATCTTCAATACATGCAATTCTAGCATTTATTGCAGCAATAATAACATTAATCGCATTCGGAACCATAGCAGCCTTAGTACCTTCAGCTAGTGTCTTTGGATCAGTTATTACATCCACAGGAGCAGCTTTACTTGTAATATATCCAATAGCAGCATTCTTTATATATTTAGCTATAAGTTTCTTTAGCATACTGCTTTACAACGGTTTAGCACCTAGATTAGGCGGTGTAAAACTAGAATTAGAAGGAAATGAAGTAACAAATATTCCTGTAGTGTCATTTGCACTAATATTAGCAGCTATAGAAGCAATATGGGCATTCATTATAGGAGTATTTTTAGCAGCTGCAGTCGCACCAGTAATTACAGCTTTAAGCAGCTCCATTCCAGTTGTATCCCAGGCTATTGCCAACGCCACAAATGCTACCAATGCCACAATCCCAACTGGCCAGGCCGTGGCAGCAGGAGGAGTATTCTTAGCAATAATCCTGATTATTGGACTGCCGATAATAGCATTTATAGGAGGGTTCATTGTTAACGCACTTGCAGCAATATTCTACAACTACATAGCTACAAAAGTTTCTAAAATACAATTAAACTTTGATGCAGTTGCTGGAACATTGAAAAATCTGACTTCCATACCTGTTGTACCAACATCACTGGCTGTAGCAATCGTTTTCACTATATTTGGTCTAATCAGAGGACTTGGAGACCTGGTCTCACTAAGTGCAAATGGAAACGCAGCCGGCGGAGTTGGAGCGCTAATAGCATCCATAGTTGGTTATTTCATAATGTATTTCATAGGAACCGCACTGATAACAATATTCTACAATGCATTAGCTCCAAGAATTGGTGCAGTTAAACTGGAACTTGAATAAATTAACTTACTTTTTTTTCTATTTTTTGATAATTTACATTTCATATTAACCTATTTTTAAGCTTGATATAACTTTTAACAGATTTTTTTAATTAAATATTAATTATACAGTTTAATTAAAAGATTTTATAATATAAGAAAAGGTTATATAACTCACTGCCTAACTACAAATTAAATAATCAAAATAAGGAGGTAAAAATATGGTTGACATTAAAGAAATTAAATCAATTGAAATTGTCCCTTACACATTAATGACATCATCTGTTAATGCAGTATGGGCATTTATATACGCAATATTTACAGTGATTTTAGGATTAATACCATTTGCACTTTCTCCAACTCCAGCTAACTCAGCTTCACTCTGGTTTTACATTGCATCAATTGTCTCATCACCAGTAACCAGCTTTGTTCTAGGTGTTCTTCAGTCATTTTTATTTGCATTGATTTACAATTTATTAGTCCCTAAACTTGGCGGAATTAAGCTTGGACTTGAAAATCTAAGTGAAATAAAATCAATTCCAGTGATACCATTTGCACTAATAACTTCTGCTATTTCAGCAATTTTTGTATTGATAGTTGCATTAATTATTATGCCATTAGTTGCGGCTTACATACCTGTAGTATCACAAGTAATGAGTTCACTACCATTAAACGGAACAACTATCCCTGCAGAAAGTATATCTGCATTTGGAACCTTTGGAGTTATAGGATCTATCCTATCTATCATAATACTGCCAATAGTAATGTTTGTATGCGTATTTATAGTTAGTGCAATATCCGCATGGCTATATAACTTATTAGCGCCGAGAACTGGTGGAATAAAACTTGAATTTGCCCCAGCTCAGAAAAATATGTACGAGATATTATCCCTTTCACCAGTACATCTGGCATTAATAACTGCACTCATTGCAGCTATATGGGGAATCATCTTTGGAATAATAGCCATCATAATTAGTGCCATATATGGAGCTGTTGTTGTAGGTGCTATAATGTTAGTTATGTTTACAATTATGTTCTTGATAAGTGTATTCATAGTGTACGCAATCCTAGCATTGATATACAACTTCTTAAGGCCAAGAATTGGTGGAATTAAATTAGAACTCCAATAGAATCAATATTTTAAATTTTTTTATCTTTTCTTTTTAATGTACCGCCGATTTGAATCTTATTTTATGAATTATTCCTTAAAATCGTTAATTTAAGTGTCAATCAAAAAGTCATCTATAAAACAGATAAAATACTAGATAATTTTGTTTGATTAAATATTAGATATCTTTAACTGAAAACCCTAAATTGATTTATATAATTATTTTATTAATTAAAACGTGATTTTATGCAAAAAAAGATTATAAAGTGTAGGAAAATCTCTAAAGGACATGCCAAAGGCGAAATTATAGTTACAAAGGATTCTTTAAGTTTTTTAGGTGGAGTAGACCCAAAAACAGGAGTTATAATTGATTCACACCATGAACTGTACGGTAAAAAAATAAGCGATAAAATTCTTGTAATTCCATCTGGAAAAGGATCCACAGTAGGATCTTATGTCATATTTCAAATGGCAAAAAATAAAACCGCACCTACTGCTATAATATCATTAAAAGCCGAACCTATTATTGCAACAGGCGCAATAATGGCGGGAATACCTATGGTAGACCAGCCTGACGCGGATATTTTAAATATTTTAAAAGAAGGAGATATTGTTGAAGTTGATGCCGATTCAGGCATTATAAAAATAATTGATTAAATTTGAATTCTTATTTTTCAAAAACAGCCTATACCTGATTTAAAAAGTAAGAATGAATTTAAAGTTTTAATTCATTCTTTAATAATCTTCATATCCTCTTCTACCTGCAGATTGGACGTATTCTCCTATGGCTCCGCCAATAGCAGAAAGAATTCCACATATGAACACTGCAAGTATTGTAAAGAAAATTACAATTAAAATTCCCAGTGCTCCTACTGCAAGTCCTATTTGTGCTGCTAAAACTGCTATTACGGCAGCTATTATTCCAATACCAAATAATGAGAGAATTCCAATTATTAAACCGCCGATAACTCCAGCTAAAGCGCCATTTATTATACCGCTTTCAAATTCATCTTTCATTAAATATACTGCTAAAAAACCGCCGACTATTGGCCCTAAAAAGAACAATGGGAAAAACACAAGGGCAAGAACAATAGTTAAACCAGCGGTTACTACTCCACCTATTCCAACAGCTGTCCATTCAGTCATTTTATCACCTCAATCTTGAGTCATTATGCATTATGTCCTTAATCCCTAAAATACTTATTTTGTTACAGGACAATTCATATATTTAATGATAAATTTCAAAAAATAATGTAAATTATACTATAAATAACTTAATTTAACTAATTTAAGTCTTTATTTTTAAAACCCTGTCCTTTAACTAATATCCCCACTATTCCTCCAATTAATCCCAGTACTGCACCAATTGCAAATGCCATAATGGCGCGAATAACTACAATAATAATTAACATTTCCAAATATACACCCGGAACAGGAATTGGCTCTATTAACCCTGCAATTATAAATGTAGCTGCAAATCCGGCTAAACCGCTTGAAATAGCCCCATTTATAGTATTATCCCTGTAATCCATATTATTCATATACACTACCAATAAACCGCCGATTATTGGTGCCAATGTGTATAGTATCCCCTTTAAAATACTAATAGGACTAAAGGAAGCACCTACAGTATACAGTACCAATGTAACTATAAACCCAATAAAGATAGTTTTCCAGTTCAAAATCATTTTATTTCCTTTAAATTATTTAGAATAAAAAAATAAGATATTTCTAGATTTAATGAAACAGTTACCCATCAGTATCAGGTTACAGGTTTTTCTTTTGAGGCTCCTAATTCTTTTATAATAACTCCTATTGTTCCACCAATAGCTCCAACAATTGTCCAGACAATAATTAAAATGATTATATCCAACCCAACCGCTGCTTCTACTATTCCCAGTAATACTTTAAAACCCATAATAGAAAGAATTCCGGCTATTATTGCCCCCATAGTACCCACTAGTGCACCATGAATTGTGCCATTTGTATAGTTTCCACTAACAGAAAAACCTGCATATATCGTTGCTAAAAGTAAGCCTGCATATTCGCCCCATGATCCTGCTACCATTTTAAAGAGCGTTGCCAATATTATTGCTAAGATTATACCAGTTATTATGGGTGTTGATTTTATTTCAACCATTATCTCACCCATTATCAATTTATCTACGTTTAAATATTAATATATTTTCCTTTTATTTTTAAATCTCTTAAAAAACGAAACTTTTTGGATAGTCCTTTAAAAAGTGATACTTTAATTTTCTTAAATACTTCTAAGATAAATTAAATGCAAAATAATGTTTAAATTAGCTTAAATGCTAAAATCATGGTTATAATTTGCTAAAATATTTAATATATCGACAGTGAGTTATTTTAAATGAACATCGTTTAATTAGCATGGGTTAAAAAATGTAAAATAAAAAAAATTATGATTATTGTGATCAATGTATTTTGTAATCAATGTTAAGATGCAGATCCTTCTGATGCACTTGATCCGTTTATAAGGACTCCTATAGCACCGCCTATTGCTCCAATGATTATGTCAATGATAATTGCTACTATTACAAGTACTAGCCCCACTACTGCTCCTGCTGCTCCAAGTACGACGCCAAGTCCTATTACTGCCAAAATTCCAGCAATTATTCCTCCAATGACACCCACAAGTGCACCGTGAATTGCACCGTTCATATAATCTCCACCAACGGCGTAACCGACATATATAGTTGCTAAAAGATATCCTATGTATCCACCCCATGATCCAATTATTGCTCCAAAAATCATGGATAATATTATTGCTAAAACGAAACCTATTATTACAGTTTTCCAGTTAATCATCTTTTCACCCCCTTCTAAATTAGTTATGCTTTGGTATACTCATATTACCTAATATATTTTTCTTTTTAGTTTTTAATGTACACTAAACACCGAATGAATCATTAAGCATCTCAAGATATATAAAAGCAAATATTTTTATATATTATATACAAATAGGCCATATTTACCAATTGAGCCTCTTAAATATGTCATTTTTAGCTTCTAAATGACATATATGGCATAATTACATTTATATGAATTTAATATTAAAAATAAAGTAATAAAAACTTCAAAAAAAAGAATTAGATGGTTTTAACCAATTATTTTTATAAACATTACATTACAGGTTCTTCTGCTGGTTGA
>JAEYQZ010000084.1 GCA_023409695.1 Methanobacteriota archaeon
GCAAAAACATTCCTTACATGAGTGATAATAAAATATATTTACTTCATTATACAAGTTAATGTACTTATCAATTATTTTTAATATATTCATAGATAGCAAGAAAATATTTTTTTTAAATCAGGATCAAAATATCAAAGATTTACATGAAAACCAATGAGATATACTGTGCAGAAATTGTTGACTCAGCTCTGCTTATTAAAGATTGTCTGGTTATATCAGACATTCATCTGGGTTATGAATATGCCTTAAATAGGGAAGGCTTTATGATCCCCAGATTTCAATATAAAAAGATTATAGATAGACTTAAAGAAATTATAGATGCTTCAAATGCCAGTAAAATTATAGTTAATGGCGATTTAAAACATGAATTTGGTAAAATCAGCAAACAGGAATGGAACGAAGTTATAGACTTCATTAAATTCCTTAAAGAACATTTTGATGAAATAATCCTAATTAAGGGAAACCATGACAATTTTACAGGTTTTATAGCTGAAAAGTGCGGCCTGGAGGTATATGAAAATTACTCTGTAGAAAATTATATTATAATGCACGGTGATAAAATACCTGATGATTTTGATGAAATGGAAGAAAATATAGTAATTATTGGCCATGAACACCCCAGTATTGGGCTTCGAAGTGGAGAAAGGGTGGAAAAGGTAAAATGTTTCTTAAAAGGCAAAGTAAAAGATAAAAAGTTTATAGTAATGCCTTCTTTTAACTTTATAACTGAAGGTTCTGACTGCCTGCAGCAAAAAACTATTTCTCCATTTTTAAAAGATGTTCCTTTAGCTGATTTTGAAGTGTTTGCAGTTGAAAACTTTGAAGTCATGAATTTTGGGAAGATAAAAAATTTATTGAATATGAAAATATAATTCTCTTTTAATCAAATATTATAAAAAAGACAATAATGGAACAGAAATAATGAAGAATTAATTCTTTTTTAGTAAATTAAAGAGATTAAAGGATAAAAATGATAAGAAGACATACAAAAATCTATAAAGACGCTGAAATTAGAGCAAATTACTATTTTTCACTAGTTTAACTTAAAATCACTACAGCAAGAATATTAACATATGGAATGTCATGAATATTAAATAAAGATATAATTATCTCAAGATTAGTAATTAAAGTCAATAAAGGATAAAATGATAGAAAGACAGACAAAAATATATAAAGACTCTGAAATTTATAAATTATTACATCCATGGGTCAAAAAATGGTTTAAAAACAAGTTTGATGGATTTACAGAATCTCAAAAGCTTTCCATTATGGATGTGCACAAAGGTAACAACATCCTTATTTCATCACCTACTGGATCTGGGAAAACACTTACTGCATTTCTTTCAATTATAAGTCAGTTAACCATGCTTTCCGACATGGATAAGCTCGAGGATAAGGTTTATTGCATTTATATTTCCCCATTAAAGGCACTCGATAACGATATAGAAAAAAATATCGATGAACCTTTACGTGAAATTGAAAAGATTGCAGGAAAAGAACTTGGAATTAGAAAGGCCGTGAGAACAGGTGATACAACTCAATATGAACGGACAAAAATGCTTAAAAAGCCACCGCACATATTGATTACAACTCCAGAAACACTGTCAATCCTTCTTTGTGCCCCTAAATTTAGGGAAAAAATTAAAGACGTTGGATACGTTATAATAGATGAAATTCACTCACTTGCTGATAATAAAAGAGGAGTACATCTTAGTCTAACTTTAGAGAGGCTGCAAAATCTGGCAGGTAATTTTACAAGGATTGGGTTAAGTGCAACAGTTTCTCCACTTGAAAAGGTGGCCCATTATCTGGTAGGTTCTCAAGACGGAGAAGTTAGGAATTGTAAAATTGTGGATGTAAATTACTTAAAAAGACTTGATATGAAAGTCTTATGTCCTGTTGATGATATAATAAACTCAGATCCAGAAGAAATGAACAATGCAACTTATAAACTTTTGGATGAACTGATACAGAACCACAAAACTACTTTAATATTTACAAATACGAGGAGCGGTACAGAAAGCGTTGTTTTTAACCTTAAAAAGAGATTTAAAGAAAGATATAATGACAGCAACATCATGACTCATCATTCTTCCCTTTCAAAAGAATTAAGACTTCAAACTGAAGATAAATTGAAAGATGGAGAATTAAAAGTTGTTGTATCTTCAACATCTCTGGAACTGGGAATAGATATAGGGTATATAGATTTAGTTATACTTGTAAGTTCTCCAAAGTCTGTTTCAAGGGCATTACAACGTATAGGAAGAAGCGGGCACAAGTTACATGAAAAATCCAAAGGAAGGATCATCGTAGTAGATAGAGATGACCTCGTGGAATGTTCATTGATACTTAAAAATGCTATTGAAGGGAAAATAGACGAAATTCATATCCCTGAAAACTGTCTGGATGTTCTAGCACAGCATATCTATGGAATGGCAATAGAAAGCAAACAGGACATTGATACAATATATGATCTTGTTAAAAGAAGCTACTGCTATAAAAATTTATCAATAAATGATTATTTAAGCGTTTTAAGTTACTTAGCTGGCGAATATACTGATCTAGAGGATAGATATGTCTATGCTAAGATATGGGTTGATTATGACACAAATATGTTTGGAAAGAGGGGAAAATTAGCAAGGATGCTTTATTCAACTAACATAGGTACTATTCCAGATAGGTCCTCTGCAAGAGTTAAATGCGCGGGCCAGGTAGTTGGGCAGGTAGAAGAAGATTTTATGGAAAAACTTCAAAAAGGGGACACTTTTGTCCTTGGTGGAAGGATTTATCGTTTTAATTATGCTAGGGGAATGACTTTAAATGTTACTCCTTCTTCAGGACCTCCAAGTATCCCTTCATGGTTTTCTGAACAGCTACCCCTTTCATTTGATCTTGCACTTGAAATTCAACGATTCAGGGCGTTGATGGAAGGTAGATTTGAATATGGCCGCAGTAAAGAAGAAATAATGGATTTCATCCACGAATTTCTTTACGTTGATTACAATGCTGCAAATTCAATTTATGAATATTTCAGGGAGCAGTACCTTTACGCAGTAATTCCAAGCAATAAAAAACTTCTTATAGAGCATTATAAAGGTTTTGGAAATAGAAAATTTGTTGTTTTCCACACCTGTTTTGGAAGAAGGGTCAACGACGCATTATCCCGAGCTGTAGCATATATACTTGCCAAAAAATATAAACGAGATATCATGATTTCAATTTCTGATAACGGGTTTTATTTAAGTTCAGAAGGCAAAATAGGAGGTTTAGAATCATTTAATGACCTTACCTCTGAAAACATTGAAGAGATTTTAATTAAAGCAATTGATAAAACAGAAACTCTTGCCGGAAGGTTCAGGCACTGCGCAGGAAGAGCTCTGATGATTTTAAGGCATTATAAAGGAAAACAAAAAAGTGTCTCCAGGCAGCATATCAAAGGTAAAATACTATTAAGTTTTGTCAAGGAACTTGATGAAAACTTTTCAATACTTAAAGAAGCGAGAAGAGAAGTTATAGAGGATTTTATGGATCTTAAAAATGCAAAACGTGTCTTAAAAATGATTGAAAGCGGACAACTTGAAATAAAACAGATAAATACTGTAATTCCATCCCCATTTTCGTTTAACCTTGTTGCTCAATGTTATCTGGATGTTTTAAAATACGAAGAAAGAATTGAGTTTATACGGAGGATGCATCAGGCTGTTATCAACCAGATAAGTGATTCAGGTTAAGTATATCATCACCTATTTTTTTAAATTTATTCCATTTTTCCTGCAGTTTACTTTCTGTATCAATCAGTTCTTTTTAATTTAAATTAAGTTAATAAATACAATTTAAGGCAATAAAAATCAGTTTGAATGATATTAACCACTTAAAATAATTTAATTCTAAAATTTCTGTCTGTTTTCTAATATTAATTATTCCGTTTTAGCAAAACTTTATATATTTAAAATGTTACTTTTTAATTGTAGCTTAAAAATAAGTTACATATTTTGGAAGTAAAATTTAAGGAGGTTAAAATGTGAACAAAAACATATATTTGACGTTAAGCGTTTTGTTTATGGTTTTTATTGGTTTTCAATGCGCTCAGCCTGCATCAGCAGTGAAAATAGTAGATCAAGGTACTCACTACTTCTGGCTAGATAATTCAAAGATGAAAATGGTATGGAAAACTTATCAGTACAATAATAATTTTTTAAAGACAAAAGCTTTAATTTACTACAAATACAACAACAAGGGAAAATATCATTTAGCCTGGCACGAAGTTATAACAATTGCAAAAGTTACAAAATCAACAGTTAAAATTATAGACTGGACAAACAGTGATTTTGTCCCGCCAACTACTATAGATTACAAAAAAACAAAATTAACTGCAGCACAATATTACTGGAGAATATACAGATCCAAGATGCTATACTAATAATTTACTAATTTTGCAATTTCTTTTTAATTTAAATGAATTATAAAATTAACAATTTAATATATAATCAATTAAACTGTAAAAATAGCTAAAAAACTAATATTTCTTTAAAAATTTTTAATTTAAAAAAAGAATTGAATTAGAGACATTCTGTCTCTTTTAATTAATTCTAGAATTTACTCTGCAAAGTAATGTGTAAAGTCATCTGCGTCTACTTCAATGAACCATTGACCATTAGCAGTCATTATAGGAGTTCTGGTTATGACAACTGCAAGATCTTCAGCATCTACGTCATTATCAGTGTCCATTTTTTCACTAATTAATTTTAAGGCGTCACCTATTGCTTCTTTAGTGTCGAATCCAAGTAACATTTCTCTTACATCCATTCCTACTTCTTCTGACGCGTCTGGATTTTTTGCAACTTCAACACTTTTTAAATTATTGAATACTCTTACTGCAATTGATTTAATTTCGTTATCTTTCATAATAATCACCAAAATAGGTTTCTGTTAATACAATAAAACTCTTTTTATTTAAATACTTTAAGAACAACTATATAAAAGTTTTTATAGTGAATTACATAACTTTTTAAACTTAATAAATTGAGGTAATTAATTAAATTTAGATTTAATAAATTGGAGCATGTAAATATATTCTTTATAACTCAATCAATCCAAAGCATTGGTTATTCACTATAGTTTATGTTTATGGCTTTAACAAATAATATCTGTATTTAAAATCATATAATAACACAAAGTACTTTTGAATTATTAAATTTAATAATCAAGATTAGGAGCCTGGCAATGTTGGAAAGACTTGATAATATAATATATATGCTTTTAGTAGATTTAAAAGAAGGAAATCCGATAATAAAGTTAGCTCAAAGGGAAGATACATTTGAAGAGTTCTCCAGAACCAATCTTTATATCTATATAGAGCTTAGCAAAGATTTTAATGTCTCAGTTTCATATTTAGCAGAGTTAGAACGTTTATTTGGGAGTGGTGTTGGTCTTGTACAGGACAGCAACACCGGCTGTAAAATTTTAAGAACAAAAGTACCTCTTGAAAGCATTAAACACTTCGAAGAAACAGAATAATAAATTAAATTTCAATTCAACAAGTATTAGTTATAAGTTATAACAAAAATCTCAATCACATCAAGAGATGTTAATAATTTTTTTTAAATGAGTTGCAGGTTACAGATTGAATACTTTCAGTTCTTTCTGTAGATAAAATGTAATAAATTTATAGATATGCGTTAGAGATTACAGATTAAACTTAAAGATTGAATAATTAAGTTACTTCAGATATTAAATAAATATTACAAGTTACAGCCTGAATTTTATTCATTATTCAATATTATTTCAATTAAATTAACTGAATAAATTTATAGACTAGTGTTATATTTAACAACTTGAATAATTTGACTCATTATCCGATATTTTTAATATATTTAACTTACATATTAATATTATCAATTGGGTGGTACTATGCTGGATTTGGGGATACAAAAGAGTAGTAAGGATAAGAGTGATGAATATAACA